>JAPLFH010000006.1 GCA_026390815.1 Ignavibacteriales bacterium
CAGATGAAATAATAATGCAGTATATAGAAAATCAAGAATTGGAACGAGAGGATGGAGATTTTAAGATTTCAGAATAAACCTTTAGTCGTCCTTTAGACGAAAACGAAGCTACCGCCTTCGTAGGCGGTAGTAATTCACTTATAAGTTTGCGTTAGTTAAAAATTAACTTCTGGATGTCGATGAAAAAAATCTACTTTTTATTATTATTGTTGATTTCTGCTTCAAATATTATTTATTCGCAATCGGTTACACTTTCTGGAAAAGTTACAGACAAAAGTGAATCAACTCCAATTCAATCCGCAGCGGTTGATATTATAAATAAAAATAATCCATTAGAAAAATATTCAACGCTAACTGATGGTTATGGCGAATGGAAATATATATTTCAACCAAGCGATGTAAGCGGAGGTTTTGATAAACCCAGTACGATTCATCTATCACAGAATTATCCAAATCCATTTAATCCATCAACTAAAATTGATTTTTCTTTAAATCAGCCCGGGCAAGTTAGATTTACAGCTTACTCCATTCTTGGTGAGCAGATAGATTCGAAAACTTTCTTTTTATCTGAAGGGAATTTTTCAATTAATTGGTTTAGCCAGGGAAGTGCTGGCGTTGTTATTTATTCAATTGAAATGAACAATACTGTAGTTTCAAAAAAAATGGTTCAGCTGGATGGCGGCGGAAATGGCGGTTGGGGAAGTGTAAATTCTTCAAATAATTCTGCAACGGTTCATTCAATGCCTAAAATTACTACAGAAGAATTTTATGTTATTGCATATAAACTTGGTTATGAACCTGATACTATAACTGTAACACCAGTAAATAATGAACAAATAAATTTTGATTTGGAAACAGTTCATAACAATGCTTTTGTAATCGATTTGCACAACGATGTTCTTGAAAAATTAATAGTTGATGGATACGATCTTGCGAGCGATCTTTCCAATTCCCCACCAAATGATAATGATAAGTACCAGTCGGATTTGCCGCGATTTAGAAAAGGTGGTGTGGATGCCCAGATGTTTGCATTGTGGGCGGATGTTGGTAGCCAGCCAAGTGGTGGATACCAGGAAACCATTGATATGATTAATTTATTTCAAACTCAGATTTCAAAAAATCAAAGTATTTTTACTCAGGCTAAAAATTCATCAGAAATAAAACAAGCAATGGTTAATAAAAAGTTAGCAGGCATTTTGGCTATAGAGGGTGGAAACATCATAGAAAATGATCTTGAAAAACTAAAGACGCTTTATAGTAAAGGAATTCGTTACCTAACTATTACCTGGAATAATAGTACAAATTGGGCAGTCTCAGCAAAAGATGCGCAGAGTGCTACAAAAGGTTTAACTGAATTTGGTAAATCAGTTATTCGGATGATGGATTCACTTGGAATAATTATCGATGTTTCTCACACTGGTAAAAAAACGATTGACGATATTCTTATAATTACAAAGAATCCAATTATTGCAAGCCATTCAGGTGTGTGGAATCTTAATCATCATTACAGGAATTTAACAGATAATCAAATTATTAATATTGCTAAAAGTGGTGGAATAATTGGGGTTGTGTTTTATACTTCTTTCTTATCTAAATTCAGAAGTGTAAACATTGATACAGTAATCAAACATATTGATTATATAAAAAATCTTGTTGGCGTAGATTATATTTCTCTCGGTTCCGATTTTGATGGAGGGATTGATGCACCCGATGGGTTAGAAGATGTTTCTAAGTTTCCAAATCTTACGCTTGCTTTGTTAAAGCATGGTTATACCATTCCAGAAGTGAAAAAAATATTGGGAGAAAATTATCTTAGAGTATTTAAGAAAGTTTGCGATAAATAATAGTCTTTTAATTTACGGGGTAAAAATGAGTAAAATATTTTTCTTTCTGAGTTTGTGTGTTATTCTTTTTTCCGGTTGTTCTCACATTTATATTCGAGAAGATTACAGTTCAGATGAATTATTTATCGAAGATATAAACCAGCAGTGTGAGAGACGAAATGTTCTAATCACTAAAAAGAATAATGAAAAAACTTACGCAACTGAACTAAATGTACAATCAGATACGATTATTTTCAAGACAATAGATGAGAGTAGTTTTTTAACTAATAAAAGTAGTATCCTACTTCCTTTAAAAGATGTTGAATCCCTAAAGTATAATGATCACTTTGACGGTGGAGTTAAAGGCTTCTGCTTTGGTTTTCTATCTGGTTCTTTATTGGGTCCGGCTTTTATCAAATATTCTAAAGAAGGAACACCAAGTTTACCAGTGAAAAGTATGATGGTTGGAAGTTTAGTTGGATGTTTAACAGGTATAATTTTAGGTACGATTATAGGTTGCGAAACAACATTTATTCTTGATATAAATAATAAATGAGGATTTTTTTTCAAAAGCGTAATGGTTCTTCCAATTTTATTTTCGGAAGTAGCGAAATTCATTTATAGTACAAAGAACCTAATTTAAATAATGTTACTTAAAATTCAATTTACATTTATCTCTGAGATTAATGATAAAATGTATACTGGGCAGGTTATCATTTATAAAATAAAACTGCTATTAGGTACTCCAATAAATTGGGTAACAGAAATTAAAAATATATAGGAAAACGAATTTTTTATAGATGAACAAAGGTTTGGTCCGTTAAAGTTCTAGTATTATCTACATCATTTTAGTGCCCTTGATGACGGGGTTGAAATGACAGATTTGGTTCTCTATGCGTTGCCGCTTGGTAATATCTATAAAAAAGTTTATTATATATAAAGCATTGGCTTTTGAAAAATTTTTGGTTAGTTAACGAAATTACTAATGAAAAAATACGGTAGAATGTAATCATTATGTTTGTTATGGCGATGGAAATAAAATTTAATTCAATAGGTATTTGAAAAATGGAAATACAACTGAAAATTCCTTTTTCTAACCGGTTGATTAAAAAGATAATAATTTCCATTATCATTCTGAATTTAATAATGATGATTGGTACCTACACTTTCTCGGTTTCATTCCGCTCATTAACAGTTCCCTGGGAGCACTCAAGCCGTTTTTTAAGATACTTTCTGGTTCAGTTTAACCTGGCTACGGAAAATGTTATTGCAAGTTGGTATTCATCAATGCTGCTCTTATCAGTTTCAATAATATCTATAATTTGTTTTTGGGTAGATAGACAGGAACAAAAACCCGGACGATCACAAATTTTAAGTTTCGGGTGGCTAATAATTGCCCTAATTTTTGCAGGGTTGTCTTTGGATGAAGTTGGTTCTTTTCACGAAAGATTGGGTCATTTAGCTTCTCTAAATATTTTTGGTAATTACATCGGTGGTTGGATTTATGTCCTGGTTATCCCAATCGTGGTGGTTGCCATATTTTTACTAATATTTGGTTTAATACACCTAAGAAAATTTCCCAAAGTTCTCATCTTTTTAATTTTAGGATTAGGCTTTTTTCTTCTCAATCCAATTTTAGAACAAATAGAAATGAATTTGCTTCATGCTGAATCCGGGATACTTGACTGGAGAACACACGATTTTAATATTCTGATTGAAGAAGGAATGGAAATATTCGGCTCTTTCATGTTCATTCTAACCGGGATATTCTATGTCTTATCAATTAAGAAAAGCAAAAATTTAATTTTGGAATTTAGATTTGAAAAAGAAATTGCTAAAAAGATTACAATTGGCTTACTAATTTTATTAACACTTAGCTTGGGTTTGGCAGATACTTTTATCAATTACTTTCCAATTGGTGATACAGGAATAGCACATAATTGGTTTCCTTCGGCAGCAGCATTTATTGTTTTTATATTATCCTTAATTCTTTTCCAAAACTCCAGGCTAAATAATAAAAGAAATAGTTTTGGTTTTCTTTTACTTGGAATTTGCAGCTTATTTTTGTCTGCCTATTTTGGAGCATATTTATATCCATATTTAGATTGGGATCGATTAGGAGTATTTAGATTTATATCAAAAGGAGTTTTAATAGTTTTTGTGGTAGCTAATAGCAATATTTTAATGAAAGAGAAAGTTCAAACAAGCAAATTTTATCTTTCATTATGGATGATATTATTGAGTGTAGGAATAATTTTAGGGCAAATTTATGTTGTAATTGCCGGATATACAGGTTTTATTTTTTTACTCTACTACTTAATAATTCACCGGCTAAGTTCTTCAGGAATAAGAACTGAATAACCTGTTCGATTCTGGTAAATAGATTAAATTTTTCATCATCGATTTATTTTGCTATTAAAGCAACAATCACTCCTTCCAATAAACAATAACGAAAAATTATTATATTTTATCTGCAAGGTAAATCGTGTTTCATTGTAATTCTAAGGCTATTTATTTAATTTTGAACCACTATTTAAGAAAAAGGGAAATTTGTAGATGCTAAATATTATCAAAAAGATTTTCGGCGATAAGAATACGAAAGCGATGAAAGAGCTGTGGCCCGTTATTGATGAGATTAACGAACATACAGCTAAATTGATGGATTTAAGTGATGACCAGTTGCGTGCAAAGACAGTTGAATTCAAAGAAAAACTTCAGAATGAAACTGCAGAGTTACGCCAAAAAATTAATGAATTGAAAGAAAAATTAAAATCGAATGAAGAAATTGATCGTCAAGCTATTTATGATGAACTGGATAATTTGGAAGAAGAGTTAGATCAAAAGTATGAAGATATTCTTGATGAAATTCTCCCCGAAGCTTTTGCTGTTGTTAAAGATACTTGCCGAAGATTATTTGGTAAATCGTGGGATGCTTCCGGAAATAAAATAACCTGGGATATGATTCCTTATGATGTTCAGTTGATTGGTGGAATGGTTCTGCACCAGGGAAAGATTGCGGAAATGGCAACTGGTGAAGGTAAAACTCTTGTTGCAACACTTCCAATTTATTTGAATGCGCTTACAGGCCGGGGAGTGCATCTTGTTACTGTAAATGATTATTTAGCAAAACGCGATAGCGAATGGATGGGTGAGATTTACAAATTCCATGGACTAACAGTTGGATGTATTATTAACACAATGGATACCGAACAGCGTAAAATTCAGTATAGCTGCGATATTACTTACGGAACAAACAACGAGTTTGGCTTCGATTACTTGCGCGATAATATGACAATTGATAAGGATGGAATGGTGCAGCGCGGGCATAATTATGCTATTGTTGATGAAGTTGATTCTGTTTTAATTGATGAAGCAAGAACACCGCTTATTATTTCAGGTCCAGTCGATAACCCCGATCAAAAGTTTAATGAAATGAAACCAGGAATTGAAAGATTGGTGCGGCTTCAGACAAATTTTGTTTCTAAACTTGCGCAGGATGCTGAAGATTTATTAAACTCAAGTGAAAAGAACAGCGACACCCAAGCCGGTGTGTTCCTATTAAGAGCTTACCGTGGTTCACCAAAAAATAAAAAACTCACAAAACTTTTAAGCGAACCTTCAAATAAAAGACTAATGCAGCAGACAGAACTTGAGTATTTACGTGAACAGGCTAAAAGAATGCACGAAATTGATGATGAACTTTATTTTGCGATTGATGAAAAAAATAATACCATAGATTTAACTGATAAAGGACGTGAGGAACTTTCGCGGGGTAGCAGCGAAGGAAAGCAATATTTTGTACTTCCCGATCTTGGAATGGAAATAAGTCATATTGAAAATGATCCATCATTAACTACTGAAGAACTGGTAAAAAGGAAAGATGCGCTTTATCATGTTTATTCAGAAAGAAGTGATCGCATTCATACGCTTCATCAATTGCTAAAGGCTTATTCTCTATTTGAAAAAGATGTTGAATATGTTATTACAGAAGAAGGTAAGATTGCTATCGTTGATGAATTCACCGGTCGTGTACTTCCTGGAAGAAGATATTCCGATGGTTTACATCAGGCAATTGAAGCTAAAGAGAATGTAAAAGTTGAAAGAGATACACAAACTTTAGCTACAATTACTCTTCAAAATTATTTCCGTCTCTATAAAAAACTTGCTGGTATGACAGGTACTGCAGAAACCGAAGAAGGCGAGTTCTACGAAATTTATAAATTGGAAGTAGTTGTTATTCCAACTAATAAACCTGTTACAAGAAGTGATGACGATGATGCGATATTTAAGACAAGAAGAGAAAAACTTAATGCGGTAATAGATGAATTAGAAAAACTTAGAAATGAAAGGAGACCTGTACTTGTTGGTACAACCTCCGTAGATGTTTCAGAAACAATTAGCAGAATGCTAAAGCGAAAAGGGATTCCGCATAATGTTTTAAATGCAAAGCAGCACCAGCGCGAAGCAGAAGTGATTGCTTATGCCGGACAGCCCGGTGCCGTTACAATAGCAACAAATATGGCAGGTAGAGGTACTGATATTAAACTTGGAGCCGGCGTAGTAGATAAAGGAGGATTATTTATTCTTGGTACTGAGCGCCACGAATCTCGACGTATCGATCGACAGTTACGTGGTCGTTCGGGTCGTCAGGGAGATCCAGGTACTACCAAATTCTTTCTTTCACTTGAAGATGATTTAATGCGGCTCTTTGGAAGTGACCGGATATCTTCAGTTATGGAACGAATGGGAATTAAGGAAGGTGAAGTTATTCAACATCCACTTATTACACGTTCTGTAGAAAGAGCGCAGAAAAAAGTTGAAGAGAACAACTTTTCCATCAGGAAAAGACTTCTTGAGTATGATAACGTAATGAATCAACAGAGAGAAGTAATTTATAACAGAAGAAAACACGCTCTGGAAGGTGAAAGATTGAAGAGCGATATTTTCGGTTTACTTGATGAATATGTTCACGAAGTTGTTGATAAGCATTATGAAGAAGCTGAGATCGATGCAATTAAAGAAGAAATTCTTCAAAACCTTTTAGTTGAATTTAAAATTACACCTGAAGAGTTCGAAACTCTTGGTAAAGATGGTGTTGCAGATAGAATAATTGAAGCTGGTAAGGAATTTTACAGACGCAAAGAAGAAATGATTTCAACTGAGCTTATGGCACGACTTGAACGGTATGCTGTACTTAGCGTTATCGATGAAAAATGGAAAGAACATTTACGCGAAATGGATGATCTTAAAGAAGGAATTGGATTAAGAGCATACGGACAGAAAGATCCGCTCATCGAGTATAAAGGTGAAGCGTTTAATATGTTTGTTAACTTACTTGGTCAAATTAGGAATGATGTGGTTTCATTCTGCTTCAAGTTTTGGCCTGCTGCTCCGGAAGATGTTCAGGAAAAAAGAAGGAGAAGCACTCAAAGATTCAGAGAGATAAAAGACAGCGTTGATAATATGGGACTTTCACGCAATGATAGTGCTCAATCAGCTTCAAGAGATGGACAGAAACTTCAGCCAATTAAAGTTGAAGAGAAAGTTGGAAGAAACGAGCCTTGTCCTTGTGGAAGCGGAAAGAAGTACAAAAACTGTCATGGGAAATGAAATGTAGATTGAAGTTTGTAGATTGCTAAATTTGTTTTATTTTTTACAAGTAAATATCGATCGTAATGAATTGAAATAAAGGGAAATATTTTTTACTGGACAAATAACTAAATCTGTTGAATCTTTAATCTGAAATCAGCATTAAGTTGAGGAAAGAATGAGAAAAATTGAAGCCATAATCCGACCGTTCAAATTAGATGAAGTTAAAGAAGCACTTCTTGAGGAAGGAATACGTGGACTTACAATAACTGAAGTTAGAGGTTATGGCAGACAGAAGGGACATAAAGAAACCTACCGGGGAAGCGAATATCAAATTGAATTTGTGCCAAAGATTAAAATAGAAGTTGTGCTTGAGGAAAAATTGGTGGAAAAAGCAGTGGATGCAATTCTTCGTACTGCAAAAACAGGGCAGGTTGGTGATGGTAAAATTTTTATTTCTGAAGTAATGGACGTAATTCGTATTAGAACGGAAGAGTCCGGGAGGGATGCACTGTAAAATATTTTACCTTTTTACCAACAATAACTTTTTATAGTTTTTTGCCATGAAAAAATATTATCATTTCCCAGGAGTTAAATCTCTATCCATTTCCATTTTATTTATAGCCGTTTTATTTAGCGGTTGTTCAATCTGGAATAACTTTACTACATACTTTAATCTGTACTATAACGCTTCCAGAAAGTTTGATGAAGCTGAAGACCAAATAAAAAGCCAGAAAAAAGAACTCTTTACTTTGGATGATGTAAAAGCCAGCACTTCGAACAAATCATTAACTGAAGTGATTGAGAAATTATCCCGGTTGTTACAATTCTATTCCGAATCCACCTATGTAGATGATGCATTATTAATGATTGGAAAATCATTTTACTATCAGGCTAATTTCCAGAAAGCCTTGCGTAAATTTAATGAGTTGATAACAAAATATCCGGAAAGCGATCTTGTACTTGAAGCAAAACTGTGGATTGGCAAAGCTGATTTCAGAACAAAAATGTTTGATGATGGAAATAAAATTTTTGAGGAAGTTAAGGAAGAGGCTGCTAAACAAGACGAAAAAGATATTTTGCTTGAAGTGTACAAAGAGCAGGTTAGCTATTTAATTACAATAGAAAACTACAACGAAGCGATTGATAATGCAAAGAAATTGATAGACGTTTCCGGCGATAAAGAAATGAATGCTTCAATAATGTTTGAGCTTGGGAAATTATACTTGAAAATCGAGCAGCCCAAAAATGCTGCTCAGGCTTTTGCAGATGTTCAAAATTATTCGCCGGATTTTGAAACTGAATTCAATTCCAAAATTGAATATGGAAAAGTACAAAGACAACTTGGCAACGTTCAACCTTCACTTGAAATTTTTGAAGAAATAAAATCCAAATCCATTTATAATGAATTCCTTGATCAAACGGATCTGCAAATTGGATTGTCTTTAATTGGTCTTAATAGGTATGAAGATGCATTTGCACAATTAACTTTGGTTGATTCAACTTACAGACAATCTCCAAGTTCAGGGGCAGCCAAGTATTACCTTGGAGGAATAATGGAAAAAAATTATAAAAATTTTGACAGCGCCAATGTTTATTATTCAAGAGTACTATCATCTTCTGCCCCGGTAGAATTAATTGATAGTGCTAAAAAGAAAAATACATTGTTAAACAAGTATAAGGATCTGAAAGTATCAGTTGCAAAAAATTACCGTCAGTTGGTTTATATAACCAACCCGGAGGAATTTAAAAAGGATTCGACTTCATTTGCTATAGAACAGGCAGAGATAGATAGCTTGAACAAAATTAATCAGGAACAAAGAGGGGAAGAAAACATTGGAGGTGCAAATACAAGAAACCGTCGTTCGAATGAAAAAACGGATACTAAACTTCAAGCAAAAACTAATAAACTAACCGCTCCAATTAAACCAACAATCTCAGCGGATTCTGTTCATTCGATTATTAGTAAAGGAGAATATGATCTTGCTGGATTATTCTTTACAGAATTTAACCAAATCGATTCCGCATTATATTATTACCAAAACATTTTAAGCAATCATCCCAAATGCCCATACATTGGTAGAACAAAATATGCAATCGGATCTTGTTACCAAACATTAAATCAAAAGGAGAAGGCTGATAGTCTTTTCCAGGTTGTTTATGATAACTTTAAAAACGAAAGCATTGTTAATGCAGCAGCAGATAAATTGAAAAAGCCGTTGATCAATTTAAAATACGATCCAGCGCAAGAACAATTCCTTATAGCCGAAAATAAATTAAAAGAAGAAAAATTTGATGAAGCTCTTTTGGCGTTTAATGATGTTTATAAAAATTACCCCAAATCATTATTTGCTCCCAAAGCGTTATTTACTCAAGGGTGGATTCTTGAAAATAAATTGAAACTGCTGGATTCTGCAGCAGTTATTTATGACACGGTTGCGTCGAAATTCGCTGGTTCTCAATATGCTCTTAGGATTGGTTCAAAATTGATAGCGTACAAGAACGAGCAAAAAAGATTAAAAGCAGTTCAGGATTCTGCTAAAGCAAAAGATGATTTGAAAAATATTCAGCCGGCAATGAAGGATAGTATATCAAAAGTAGATAGCCTAAAAGGAAATGCAGATAGAATTAACAAAGCGATAAATAAAGTTGAAATCAAAAAAGATTCAACCAATGCTAAAAATAAAATGATTGATAAAACCGATGAAGAGTTTATGCCAAAGATACAACCATCGCAGGCTGATTCTTTGAATAAATCAATTAACAATGATATAATTGAAGAAAATAAAATAGAATTACCGGATACAACAAAGAATAAACCCAATGACCTAAAAATAAAATGACACAATTTTCTGAATGTGAACTTGGTGTGTTGTATGATAAATTTGCTGAAAGATTCCAGCAAAGAAAATTGTTGTTTTTAATAATATATCTTGGATTTGTATTTTACCTGAGCATCCCTTCCTTTTTAATTCCTGTTCTGGAGTATAATAAATTTCGCATAACCGGGTTGATGGAACAAAGAGCCATAGAAAATTTTATGCTGTTCTATCCACACCAGTCCTGGGTTAACTATGCTGATGTAAATCCAAATCTTTTCCGCTGTATTATTGGTTTAGAAGATGGTAAATTCTTTAAGCATAAGGGAATTGACTGGTATGAATTAGAAAAATCCATGCGGACAAATAAAAGAAGAAAACGGATTGCCCGCGGAGGTAGTACAATTACAATGCAGCTTGCAAAAAATCTTTTTCTTAGCACCGATAGAAATGTTTTTAGGAAAGCTAAAGAACTTTTAATAACCTGCAGGATGGAAAAAGAAATAAGCAAAGAAGCTATCTTAGAAAATTATATTAATGCAGTTGAATGGGGAGAAGGTATTTTTGGAGCAAAGGAATCTGCCAAAATATATTTCGGTAAAAAGCCGGGCGAATTGAATATAAGTGAATGCACAAGAATGGCGGCAGTAATCCCATCACCATTGCTGCATGAACCATCAGAAAATTCCAGGTATGTTTCCCGAAGAGCATCAAGAAGTTGGGGACTTTATAACGATGTAATACTCCCTGAATAATGAGACGGAAAGAACTTTTAAAATTGATTGAAGATGGGGAAAACCTTCACTGCGAATTTAAACAACGATTTTCTACTCACGAGAAAATTGCAAAAGAAATGATTGCATTTGCCAACACTAAAGGAGGGTATTTAATTTTTGGAGTTGAGGATGACAAAAAAATAGTTGGTGTTGAGAGTGAAAAAGGTGAAGCCGAACTTGTAAAAGAAGTTATTTCCAATTATTGTGAACCTCCAATTATTTGCAACATTGAGTTCATAAATATTTTTGATAAAGAACTTGTTGTTGTGGAAGTCCCGGAATCAAACAATAAACCGCACCGTTTGCAGGATTATCTGAAGGACATAGATATTAATAAATCAGAAGTCTATGTTCGTGTGAATGATAAAAGTATGGTAGCCAGTAAAGAGATGGTAAGAATTCTGCATGCAAAATCAACTTCAGTTGAATTAAAGAAATATATAATTGGTCAGAATGAAAAAATAGTTTTTGATTACCTTGATAAAAACGAAACAATAAACGTAAAGCAGTTAAGTCATATTGCCAATCTTTCAGAAAGAAGGGCTTCAAGAACATTGGTTAAAATGGTACGTGCAAACTTGCTTTTAATTCACACCAAGGATAATGGTGAAGAGTATTTTACTCAAGCTGGATAAACATGGGATAATTTGGATTTAGCTTTTTATTGTTTTGATAATTATTTATTTTACAAACAGACAAAATTATAATAGAGAAATTCAAAATGGAATATATTCGTACACCAGAAGGAAAGGATATTAAAGTAATAATTCCTATTTCAGAGTATAAAAAAATTAAAAAAAAGATTAAGGTAATTGAGAAACTAGAAAAACTTGAGATTTCTCCTGAAGATATCTTAGATTATGCTCTAATAAAAAAAACAAGGGGCGAAGAAACTATATCTCTTTCCGATTTCTTAAAGAATGAAAGTTGAATTAAGGAAATCCGTAATAAAAGATTTTAAAAAGATTCCTTCTAAGGAAAAACAGCAGATATTAAATGCACTTATTTCTTTAGAACTTTATCCCAGAGTTTCCAATATTAAAAAACTCGTCAATTTCGATTATGCCTTCCGAATGAGAACAGGGAATTACCGAATACTTTTTGATTTAGTAAATGAAACTATTTTTGTATCGAGAATTTTAAAACGTAAAGATGCTTATAGATAGAAATTTTCAATCACTACAATCAAACACTTTTCTTAGTTCAAAAATAGCAACGCCATAAGCTACAGCTACATTTAAAGATTGCTTAATTCCGTACTGTGGAATTTCAATTGAGAAGTCGCATAAGTCCAAAAGGTTTTGTGATACTCCGGTAATTTCATTCCCAACTAACAAACAAATTGGAAAAACTGAAGCTTTAATATTAAAATAAGGAACGCTTTTACTGGTTAATTCAAGCGCACAGATTTTTATTCTTTCATCTTTCAATTTTAATATTACTTCTTTGGGATCTTTAACATATTCCCAGCTTACACTTTCGGTAGAACCAAGTGCGGTTTTTAAAATTTCTTTTTTAGGTGGATGAGGTGTATAACCGCACAAAAATAATTTTTCAATCATTACTCCGTCCGAGGTTCTAAATATTGATCCGACATTGTAATTACTTCTTATATTATCAAGCAGTACATAAACAGGCAATTTCTTCACTTGATGGAGAGTGTCTATGGTACTTCTGTTCACAGAAATTTCAGCATGAGTTAATTTTTTCATTTCGGCTTAACTTTGTGAAGAAAAGAATTTTAATCCAATTACACCGCAAACTATAAGTAATATGGAAATAATTCTGATAACTTCTTTGGATTCATCAAAGAAAAATATTCCATAAAGCGCTGTTCCTGCGGCTCCAATACCTGTCCAGATTGCGTACGCGGTACCAATGGGTAATTGTTTTGCTGCCTGCGACAGAAATACAAAACTAAGCAGCATAGCAACAACAGTAATTCCAGTTGGAACTGGTTTCGTTAATCCATTGGTGTATTTCAATCCTACAGCCCATGTAATTTCGAAAGCACTAGCAATTAATAGGTAAATCCAAGCCATAAATTCTCACAAGCAAATGTTTGATTTTCTGTCATCAATATTTAATAGCAAGCTGTCCGCAGGCTGCTGCAATATCATCACCTTGGGTTTGTCTAATCATAACCGTGATATTGTTGTTCCTTAATTTTTGAACGAACTCAAAAATTTTATCATTCGAAGTCGGTTCAAGTGTGGAGGAAATTCCAGCGGGACTCATATGTGCAATTGAGTTAAAAGGAATAACATTTATTTTAGAAGGAATTTCATTGCAAAGTTTTGTAAGTGCTTTAATATCGTCCTGGTTGTCGTTAATTCCTTTCAACATTGTATATTCAAAAGTTGCTCGGGTTTTAGTTTTCTTTGTATAGTATTTAAGCGCGTTAAGATTTTCTTTAAGAGAATATTTTTTGTTGATCGGCATTATTGTACTTCTTGTATCTTCAAAACAAGAATGAAGTGAAAGAGCCAGCTTTACTCTAAGTTTAGAATCAGCAAGTTCTATAATTTTAGGTGCTATACCGGCAGTAGAAATTGTAATACGGTTTCTGCTTATTCCTTTTGTTAATTCATCAGTAAATATTGATAAAGATTTAATTGTATTGTTATAGTTAAGCAAAGGTTCACCCATTCCCATAAAAACAATGTTTGTTATGTTCTGCTTACCAATATTTTTTGCTGAAAGAAAATATTGATCAACTATCTCTCCAACTGTTAGATTTCTTTTATAGCCCATTAATCCTGTTGCACAAAACTTACAATCCAAAGGGCAGCCTACCTGGGTTGAAATACATAATGTAGCTCTGTCACTTTCAGGAATTATAACTGACTCAATTTTTTTGTCATCAATAGTTCTGAATAAAAACTTTTTAGTCTTTGTCTGCAAAGATTCCTGAACAGCAATTTGTTCTAAGGTATTTATTAGACAATTTTCTTTTAATCTTTCGCGCAATGATTTGGGAAAGTTTAACATTTCATCAAAGTCAGTTGCAAGATGATTGTAAATCCAATTGAATAATTGATCGCCTCTAAATGATTGCTCGCCAATTTTCTCAAAATAACTTTGTAACTCTTCCAGAGTTAACCCTTTTAGCTGATATTTTATTTTTTCAATTTGATTTTCCATAGGTGTAAATATACAAAAGACTTCCATCTTGAAAGGAGAAATTATTTTGGTATAATGTGATAAAAATTCTTTTGTTCAATTCTTTGCTTGCAATCTCAAGTCTTTCCGATTATTTTACTAATAAAATAGAGGGCAATAATGAATTTCAATTTAACCGAAGATCAGCTTCTTATCCAACAAACAGTAAAAGAATTTTCTGAAGCAGAAATTGGTCCTTCATCTGTTTCCAGAGATAAGAATGAGGAATTTTCAACCGAAATAATTAATAAACTTGGTGAGCTTGGATTTATGGGAATGATGGTTTCCCCTGATTATGGTGGAGCAGGACTCGATACAATAAGTTATGTCCTTACTATTTCGGAAATATCTAAGATTGATGCCAGCGTTGGTGTAATATTATCAGTTAATAATTCTCTTGTTTGTCATGGATTGGAGAAATTTGGCTCAGACTTTATTAAGAAAAAATACTTAACTCAACTTGCATCCGGTAAAAAACTTGGAGCATTTGCATTATCGGAACCTGAAGCGGGTAGTGATGCAACCAAACAAAAAACTATGGCAGAGAAGGATGGCGATTATTATATTTTGAACGGTATTAAAAATTGGATTACTAATGGGCAAAGTGCCGATTATTTTTTAGTTATGGCAACTACAGATAAAGCAAAAGAGCATAAAGGTATTTCAACATTTGTAGTGGAAAAGGGAACACCTGGTTTTGAACACGGGAAAAAAGAAGACAAACTTGGTATAAAAAGTTCAGATACCTGTTCCTTGACTTTTACTAATTGCAAAGTACCAAAAGAAAATCTTGTTTGGGAGGAAGGAAAAGGATTTAATTTTGCAATGGATACATTGAATGGAGGAAGAATAGGAATTGCCGCCCAGGCTTTAGGAATAGCTGAAGCTTGCCTAGAAGCTTCTATAAAATATTCCAAGCAGAGAAAAGCGTTCGGATCTGTAATTTCTGATTTACAGGCAATCCAGTTTAAGATTGCGGATATGGCAGTTAAAGTAGAATCAGCCAGGTTACTTACATTGCAGGCAGCCGCACTTAAGGATGCTGGTAAAAAATATTTTAAGGAAGCTGCAATGGCAAAACTTTATTCATCAAAAGTTGCAGTTGAGTGTGCATTGGAAGCCATCCAAATCCATGGCGGTTATGGTTATGTTAGAGAATATCTTGTGGAAAGATATTTGCGCGATGCTAAGATAACAGAAATTTATGAAGGAACATCAGAAATTCAAAAAATGGTTATCTCGCGGGCGCTTTTAAATAATTAGCATTTAGAATTATGAATTACGAATTACGGATTACAGAATACAAAGTAAAAAGAAAATTCATAATTAATATTTACTTATTGGAAGTTAAACGAACCTATTTAATTTTACTAATTTCAGTTATTTCTATTTTAACTCCGCTGAACATCCATTCGCAAACTGATTGGCAGCGATGGGAACCCAAAGAAATATCATATCAACTTCTTGTTCCAGAAAAAGCTGATTTACTTTTTGATAACACTTCAATCAGTAATTTTGTTCTTAGTGGAGCAAGAAACACTTATAAATTATTTATTAGTGATTTGGATGGTGATAATTGTCCATTCAATCCAACCTGCTCTTCTTTTTTTATTCAAGCTGTTAAGGAAACAAATATATTTCAGGGGGCGTTGATGTTTGGCGATAGATTCACGCGGGATTTCAATATATTTAAGCGGAAAGGTTTTTATCCTTTAGCAAAAAATAATCATTTTTATGATCCTGTGGATAATTACACTCTTCACCAGGAAAAAATTAGAATCATTCCTACTTCAGAAGTTGTAAATGAATAACCGAATAAATTTATTTTTCCTTTTGCTTCAATTTCTATTTCTAAATTTTCTTTCGTCTGAAAGTTATTGCCAAACTGATTCCATAAAAAACAACAATTTGTACTCAACACAAAATATTCTTTTGTTTGCCGATTTTCTTTTTTGTCAGCAGGATTATTTAAGAGCAATAAACGAATATGAAAAATATCTTAGCAGTAATGAGAGCGATTCAGTCCAATTCAAAATCAGCTTAGCTTATTTGTATATGGGAGAGTATAACGAAGCTGAGACAAAGTTTATAAAACTAATTACATCACCCACATTTTCAGAAGCCGCCCAACTTGGAATTGCAAAATCAATTTTTATCAGAAAAGACTTTTTAGATTTGAAAAATTATTATTATGATGGAAATATATCTTCTAATCAAATTAAAGAGAGGGTAAAAAGTCTTCATTATTTTTCTATGCTTTACACCAGGCTAATCCTTCCCCAAGAAATTGAATTTACCAATGCTTTCCACGGTTCGCTTCAATCACCTGTTCTTGAGTTATACAATAAAAAAAAGAATTTACAGTACCGCTCTCCAATTGTAGCTACATTTCTTTCTGCTTTAATTCCCGGTGCTGGTAAAATCTATGCTGGAGAGTATTCTGATGGAATTACATCACTTGTTATAACTGGATTGCTTGCATTCCTTTCATATGATAATTTTAAGGCAAAGCATTTATTCCGTGGATGGTTGTGGGGTGGTATGGCAGCTTTCTTTTATGCTGGCAACATTTATGGGTCGGCTGCTGCAGCACAAATTTTTAATGCCCGAATTAATTTTGATTTTACAACTGAGCTGGATTTTTTTATAAAGACCAACAATTATTTTTCTCCTGATTATGATTTCATGTGCAAATAAATATTTTATCCTTTTCCTTTTTGTTTTGATTACAGGAAGTTGCTTTTCGCAGGATTATCTCGAAAAGCAATTCAATCTTGCAAACAACCTTTATGAACGAAAAGAATATTTTGATGCGATTACAGAATTCAAGCGGCTTATATTTTTTGATAAAGAAAAGAAATATTTCTTTTCGACATATTTAAATATTGGCAAATGTTATAAAGGTGGCGGTAAATTGAATGAAGCGATCAAGTATTATTCTCTTGCTTCTTACAGCTCCAAATCCGATGGAGATTATTTTCAATCCAAAATAGAAATAATCAAAGGTAACATTCTAAGAAGATCCACTGACCAAGCGTTACTCATAATTGATGATCTTCAAAAAGATCCAAGATTTGTTGACAAAAAGAATGAATTACTTTACTGGCGCGGTTGGGCGCATATTTTTAATGATGACTGGCAGAAAGCTTCGGAAGTGTTTTCTGAAATTGATTCTAATCATCCATTAAAAAAATTATGTGAAGATGTTGAAAATGAAAAATATTCCGTGACTTTTGCAAAAGTAATTTCCTTCTTACTACCTGGGGCAGGGCAATTTTATTCCGGAAATTATTTATCAGGTGTATTTTCTTTAGCTTGGGGTGGATTGTTTATTTATTTAAGTGTTAATTCATTTCTAGCGGACCGTGTTTTTGATGGATTTATAACAACCGGTTTATTCTTCAGATTCCATCGTGGTAATATGCAAAACGCAGAGAAATTTGCAAATGAAAAGAATTTAGAAATATCTAACAAGATGCTTAAATATTTGCAGGAAAATTTTATTGGTGAGAAACCATAGAAATGAACTTTTTCTTAGATTATTAGCAAAATTTTGTCTAATTTCAGACAGTTACTTTCGTATGAAACTGATTGATTTGAAAATTGTCTTAAAAATTATGAACAATTAAATTCCCAATTGATTAAACGGAGGAGTTAATGAAAAAAGGGTTACTTATAGGGCTATCGATTGTTGGGGTAATTCTTATCTTCCTTGTTATTATAGTTGTGTGGGGAGTTGGAGTCTATAACAGTTTAGTAACTTTAAATGAATCAGTTAACCAAAGCTGGAGCCAGGTAGAGAATCAATACCAACGGAGGGCAGATTTAATTCCCAACCTTGTTAATACTGTTAAAGGATATGCAAATTTCGAAAAGGAAGTTTTAATCTCAGTAACTGAGGCAAGAGCAAGTGTTGGTCAAATGAAAATGACCCCTGAATTGTTAAATAATCCGCAGGCTTTTCAAAAATTTGAAGCGGCTCAGGGTACACTGAGTGGAGCTTTATCACGGTTATTAGTTACAGTGGAAAAATATCCGGATCTTAAGGCAAATGAAAATTTCTTGCAGCTTCAGGCACAATTAGAAGGAACAGAAAACAGGATCTCAGTAGAGAGAATGAAGTTTAACCAGGTAGTTCAGCAATACAATACAACAATTAAAAGATTTCCAGCAACATTTTTTGCTGGCATTGCTGGCTTTAGAGAAAAGCCATATTTCAAAGCTATCCAAGGTGCAGAAACACCTCCAAAAGTTGAATTTTAGTAATGAAAAAATTCTCTGTTTTTATATGGATTTTTATTTCTGTAATTTCATTTGCCCAGCCACAGGTACCTGAACTTAAAAGCTGGGCAAATGATTTTTCCAATACGTTAAGTGTAGAAGAATTAAATTTTCTTAACAGAGATCTAAAAGAATTTACTGATTCAACTTCTACCCAGCTTATTTTACTGGTTATTCCAACCTTAAGCGATTACCCGATAGAAATGCTCGCCTACGAATTAGCTACCAAAAATAAAATTGGAACAGCAAAAAACAGTAATGGAATTCTGTTCCTGATAGCAAAAGACGATAAAAAAATGCGGATTGAAGTTGGTTATGGACTGGAAGGAGCATTGCCGGATGCCTTATGCAGTTCGATCCTAAGGAATGAAGTAAAGCCATATTTCAAACAAGGTGATTATTTTGAAGGAATAAAAGCTGGTTTAAATGCTATCAAATTAGCAACCCGGGGTGAATATACCGCCCCGAAAAATAGGGATAAAAGTAAGTTGAAAGGATTTGGATCTTTAGCTTTAATAATTATTTTCATTATTATAAGTTTTATAAGCAGAATTGGCAGAAGAGGTGGCGGAGGCGGAGGATTCATTTTCTTCCCTGGTGGTGGTTCTTTTGGAGGTAGAGGAGGAGGAAGCTGGGGCGGCAGCAGCGGTGGTGGCTTTGGTGGATTTAGTGGAGGTGGTGGTTCGTTTGGTGGTGGTGGTTCCAGCGGAAGTTGGTAAAAATTTTTGAACTTTTATAAATTTGCTTGTAATTATCAAATCGATTTATTAATATATCCTGCAATGTTTTGGAACTAAGGATAAAATTTTCATTTTTAAAGTTATATATGACCTTTCTACAATTAATCTAAAGTTTTATAAAGAAAAGGAGTTTAAGATATGGCAATAATGATAACCTCCGAATGCATCAACTGTGGCGCTTGCGAACCCGAATGCCCCAACACAGCTATTTATGAAGGTGGAGCTGAATGGAGTTTAAGTGGAAAATCCTATGGTGAGAATGATGCTCCTCCCTCTGGTTCAAGTGGATTTTTCTCGAATGATTTTTTCTATATAGTTCCTGACAAATGTACCGAATGCGTTGGTTTCCATGATGAACCACAATGTGCTGCGGTTTGTCCGGTTGATTGCTGCATTCCGGATCCTAAGCATGTTGAAGATAAAGATACTTTATTAAAGCGAAAAGAATATTTGGATTCTTTAGGAAGATAAACCAGATTCATCTTTAAAATTATTACCGTAACCATCATTATTTTATTGGTGGTTGCGGTTTTTTATTTTTAGCTGTAACGTTTTAATCACAAATAATTAGTTAAATGAAAATTGGCAAATATAAAATTCAATTAATTGAAACAGGTACATTTGCTTTAGATGGCGGTGCCATGTTTGGAATTATTCCCAAACCACTCTGGGAAAAAAATAATCCTGCCGATAATGCAAACAGAGTTTCACTTACTGCGCGTTGCCTGCTGCTATCTTATGAAAAGAAAAATATTTTAATAGATACCGGTTTTGGTAATAAGTGGGATGAAAAATCCAATTCGATTTATAACTTCAACCAGCAAAGCGCAAATTTAAATAAATCTCTTAAATTAGCTGGAGTTGATCGGGAAGCAATTACCGATGTCATTCTTACCCATTTACACTTCGATCATACAGGTGGTTCAACAACAGTGGAAAATGGAAAAATTGTTCCGAGTTTTCCCAATGCAACATATTTTGTTCAAAAGCAAAATTTTGATTGGGCAATGAATCCATCCGAAAAAGATCGTGGCAGTTACATTAAGGATAATTTTTTACCACTTTATGAAAAAGGTGTTTTAAAATTTATTAATGGGAATGAACCTTTTGATGATGAGATAGAATTTATTCAAATCAATGGTCATACTTTTGGACAGCAGCTTGTTAAAATCAGCGATTCCTTACAAACGCTACTTTATTGTGGCGATCTGCTTCCATTTTCTTCTCACATCCATTTGCCATTTATAATGGGCTACGATCTTCAGCCGTTAGTTACCCTGAATGAAAAAAAGAAAATTCTTAATCAGGCTGTTGATGAAGAATGGAAATTGATTTTTGAGCACGATCCATTCTTGCCTGCTGTAACAATTCAAAAAATCGGTGAAAAGTTTTTAATAAAAGAAAAAATTAAAATATGAATCCTGAATCTGACGGTTTTGAAAAAGTATGTAAGGTTGACCAACTTATAGAAAATACTGGTAAGAGATTTATTGTTGATGATGTAGAAGTGGCTCTCTTTAAAATTGGAGAAAAAGTTTATGCAGTTAGTAACATTTGTCCTCACCAGCATACTGCACTAATTTATGATGGATTCATAGAAGATGGTCATGTAATTTGTCCTGTACACGGATGGGAATTTAATCTGGCAACCGGTAGAATGAGAACAGGAGGGAAAGGATTAGATACATACCCGGTCTTAATTGTTGGTGATGAAGTACTTGTGAAAGTTTTTAAGAAGAAAATTCTTTGGTAACCTTTTATGATTTTAACTAACAAAATAATTGCGGATACTGCTAAGAAAATTGGTTTCAATTTGGTTGGATTTGCAAAAGCTGAGGACCTAATAAAAGAAAGCACTCATCTGGAACAATGGCTTAATCGGAATTATAATGCAGAAATGGAATACATGCAAAGAAATTTTGAAAAACGAAACGAGATAAGATTAATTTTAGAGGATGCAAAAAGTGTAATTTCTCTTGGTGTAAATTATTATTGTGATGAAGAATATTCTAATAATTCTGGCAGTGGAAAAGTCTCGCGTTATGCATGGGGAAAAGATTATCATCTGGTTATCTGGGAAATGCTTGATAAGTTTGTAGAAAAATTGCAGCAAATGGATTTATACTTTTCTGCTAAAACTTATATTGATACCGGTCCTGTTATGGATAAAGCTTGGGCAGTTAAAGCGGGATTAGGATGGCAGGGGAAACACACAAATGTAATTAACAAAGATTTCGGAAGCTGGTTCTTTATTGCAACAGTAATTACCAACTATGAATTTGATTACTTAATTCCAGTTCCTGATTATTGCGGCACTTGTAAACGATGCATAGATGCTTGTCCAACCAATGCGATAATTGATGATTATGTTCTGGATTCAAATAAATGTATTTCCTATCTAACCATTGAAAATAAAAAGGAAATTCCGAATGAGTTTGCAGGTAAATTAGATAATTGGCTTTTTGGTTGCGATATTTGTCAGGATGTTTGTCCATGGAATAATAAATTTGCACAACCGACTCAAGAACCAGTTTTTTATCCTAAACCCGGGCATAAAGAAATTCCTGTTGATGAAATTATTTTGATGGAAAAAGAAGATTTTGACGAAAGATTTTTTGACAGCCCGATTAGAAGAACAAAGTTGAAAGGATTGAAAAGGAATGCACTATTTTTAAAGTAGTTTTGCTAATTAATATATTTCTAAATAGTTATACACAGGTAAAAAATGAAAAATATTCTTAATGAAAAAGATCGGAATGAGGTTGTAAATCGTATTTCTAATGTATTAGCAGTAAACCAAAGGTTATGGGGCAAAATGAATGCAAACCAAATGATCTGTCATTCCACTGATCAAATCCGGCTTGCATTGGGGGAAATACCTCTAACATTTATTGGAAATGCTCTTCAAACTTCTTTACTAAAGAGTTTGGTTTTATTGGGCATGCCGGCTCCAAAAGGAAAAGTTGAGACGTATAAAGAAATAAAGCAAGGTGCCGGTGGAACTCCACCTACCACTATTGAAAATGATAAACAAATACTTATTAATTCAATTGAAAAATTCATAAATAAAAAAGATATAAGTGAAATTATAACTCATCCCAATTTTGGAAAGTTAAGTTTTAAACAGTGGGGCAGATTAATTTATATTCATCTCGATTATCATTTAAAGCAATTTGGTGTATAATTACGCAATAAAGCGATTTGGAAATTATTGATTTGATCTTCAAAATGATTCGGGAATTATTCCTGGAATCTTTTTCGTAATTTTATCATCAAAATATAAAGTGATTTTATTTTTAAGAGGAAATAATGAACGACAATCATTTCAAAGTTTTAATAATTGGTTCTGGTCCCGCTGGTTTAACAGCCGCAATTTATAATGGCAGAGCCAACTTAAATCCAGTTGTGTTTGAAGGAATGCAACCTGGCGGACAACTGACAATTACAACCGAAGTGGAAAATTATCCCGGTTTTGAAGAAGGAATAATGGGTCCAAAGTTGATGGATATTATGCGTAAGCAAGCTGAAAGATTTGGTGCAAAATGTTTTTTTAAGGAAGTTACTGAAGTTGATTTTTCTGCGAGACCATTTGTTATAAAATCTTATGACGAAGTTTATACTGCTGATGCCGTAATTATTTCTACAGGTGCTTCGGCAATGCTTCTGGATATTCCAAGTTTGAACAAATATATGGGTTACGGTGTTTCTGCCTGCGCAACCTGTGATGGATTCTTTTTTAAGAATCAAAAGGTGCTGGTTATTGGCGGAGGTGATACTGCAATGGAAGAAGCCGACTATTTAACAAAACACGCTGCAGAAGTTACGGTTATACATAGACGTGATGAATTTAGAGCTTCCAAAATTATGGTAGAGCGAGTGAAAAGAAATCCAAAAATTAAATTTGCATTAAACAGCGTACTAAAAGAAGTATTAGGTAAGGAAGAAAACGGTAGAAAAACAGTTACCGGTTCAGTATTAGAAAATACTAAAAATGGAAGCTTAACAGAGATTCCTGCTGACGGAGTTTTTGTGGCAATTGGGCATAAACCCAACACCGATCTATTTAAGGGAATTCTTGATATGGATGAAACCGGTTATTTGTTAGTGAAACCAGGAACAACAAGAACAAATATCGAAGGTGTATTTGCGGCAGGAGATGTTTGCGATAAGCATTACCGTCAGGCAGTAACCGCTGCGGGGATGGGCTGCCAGGCAGCACTTGATGTAGAAAGATGGCTGTCTATGCAGGAAGTTGAATTACACGTTTAAAAATAAAAGAGACGGCTGATTCAGGTCGTCTCCAAACTTTTAAATAAAATTTAATGCTTAAATCATTTTTCCTTGTTGCCATTGCTTAATTTTTTTGCTACTAAGTTTGCAACTATAAATCCAGCACCTGTAAATGTAAAGATGAAAAGAACATTCCAATAATCTTTACTTGTCCAATCTTCAAGCATTAATCCAATTCCAATACCTATTCCAAAAAAGACAGATATTATTCCCACTTGCAATAAAATATAAGAATCTTTTTTAGCGATAATCTTATCTTTAAAAAACTCTCTTATTTGTTCTGCAGAAAGTCCTTTTTCAATTAACATTTGTCTTTCTCTTGAACGATAATAAATTGCTGCTATTACAATCAGACCACTAACTAATAAAAATATTATTGGAATAAATACGCCGATTATTTCTACTTGCATTGTTCGCTCCTTTTGTTTTTCTATTTGACTAAATTCTTTTTATTAAGGTTACACTCAAGCTATTTTCCTTCATCTTAAAAACCTTTTTTCTCTATCACTTCTGACTAAATTATTTCTTGGTAGGTTACAGGAATTTAATTTGCTATCAGAATATTTTTTTACAATCTTTCATTTGGTTTGTAACCATTTAGGTTAAACTTTGGTCATAAGTTATAATGAAAAATCTTGGCGATATAGAAATAATTGAATCCGTAAAACGAGGTAACATTGCAGATTTTTCTCTGCTTGTAAATCGATATAAAGATAAAGGTTTTACGCTGTTAAGAAGGATGCTTAAAAACGAGTTGGATGCAGAAGAAGTATTGCAGGATTGTTTCGTAAATGCTTTTCAATCATTACATTCATTTAGGCAGGAATCGAAATTCTCTACTTGGTTTTATAGAATTGTATATAACTCCGCTCTTTCTTTTTTATCAAGTAAAAGAAGAAAGCAGGAAAAAGAACTTATATCAATAGATGATGAACTGGAATTACGGAATTTTGATGATCAGATTTATTCTGAATCTGAAAACATTGTTGAATATTTAAAAAAATTGATTGATAAATTACCCGCAAAATTTGCAAGTATTATTAATATGTTTTACTTAGATGAAATGTCACTTGATGAGATAAGTAAAGTTACAGGGTTATCAATTGTAAATGTAAAAGTTATTTTACATCGTTCAAGAAATGCTTTGCGGGATCTTATCCTAAAGCATAATTATCAGGAGGAACTACTTTGAATCATATTAACGATGAAATACTAAATCGTTATTTTGATAACGATTTAACAATGCCTGAAATTACATTAGTTACGGAACATATAAAAGACTGTGCCGAATGCCTGGCAAAATTAAAAGCCCAGAAACTTGCTGATATTAATTTAAAAAGATTAGACACATTTCAGACTTCCTTTAATTTCGCTGAAAAAGTGATGCAAAAAATTTCCTTATCAGCTTTTAAGTTCAAGCCAAAGAAAAGCTATTTTTTCAGAGTTGTATTTTCAACATTTATATTAGCATCGCTGGCAGTGGTAGTTTTTGCTTTTGCAAGTCTTCCTATGAATGCTTCCGAAAGTAGTTCAGACAAGTGGATTGAATACATCAATAATATTTTAACAAATGCTTTTTCTGCTTACAAGAATACATTTGGTAAAATCAACATTTCTTTAATTGGAACAATTCTAACCTTCGTATTATTTATAAGCGGTTATTTCGTTTTTGAATCTCACAGGAAAATTAAAAACCAAATTGAAAAGCTAAGATAATTTTTCAGCTACTTTTTAAAAACAGACGAAAGCCTTGAATGTAAAAATTATTTTACCAACAAATTTGAACGATCATCTATCTTCCATAAAACATCAACCATCACCCTTCATCCATTTCCCACCCTCTATCATCCACCAGTAACTTTGCCTTTCGCTTTCTCTTTCGATATATTTCTTACAATAAAAATAAGTGAATAGAATGAGTATTAAATCTGGATACGTTGCAATTATTGGTAAACCTAATGTTGGTAAATCCACTTTGTTGAATTCATTACTTGGTGAGAAACTATCTATAACAACTAGTAAACCGCAAACAACAAGAAAAAAAATTTTAGGGATACTCTCTTCAGCTGATCATCAGATTATTTTTATGGATACACCTGGAATTCTTAAACCAGATTACCTGCTTCAACAAAAGATGTTGGATTTTGTTGGTCGATCTGTAAAAGATGCTGACGTTCTGCTTTTTATAATAGATATTGATGCTGATCCTGAAGGTAAATATACTTTTGAAGATGACCAGGTTAAAGAAATTCTTGCAAGTATAAACAGAAAAAAAATTCTGCTTATAAATAAAGTTGATTTATCGAATGAAGAGAATGTTAAACGATTGATGAAAAAATTTGAAGATGATAATCAGTTCGATAAAATCTTTCCAATTTCTGCCCTGCTGAATTTTAACATGGAAAATATCCTTGTAACTATTTTGGAATACTTACCAGAGCATCCAAAGTATTATCCGGATGATCAAATCTCCGATGTGAACGAGCGTTTTTTTGTTTCTGATATAATCCGCGAGAAAATTTTAGAAAGATATTATGACGAAGTTCCTTACAGCGTTGAAGTTGTAATTGAGGATTTTAAGGAAAGGGAAGGGCGTAAAGATTTTATTCAAGCCACAATTTTAGTAGAAAAGGAATCGCAGAAACCAATCATTATTGGAAAAGGTGGTAATGCAATTAAGGATTTGGGACAATCCGCACGCGAAAGTATAGAAGTATTTCTTCAACGCCCGGTTTATTTGGAATTACGTGTTAAGGTAAAGGAAAAATGGCGCTCAGATCCAAAATCTCTTAAATCTTTCGGTTACAGTTCGGATGATGAATAATAGTCAGGTTAAACACGGCTATAGAAAATATATTGGGGAAAGTGCACTCCTGCTTGTAACATTAATTTGGGGTGGAACATTTACAATCATCAAAGTTTCACTTGATAATATTTCCACAATGCTTTTTGTTGGAATAAGATTTTTTATTGCAACGTTAATTCTGCTTCCCTTTGTTTTTAGCAAATTAAAGCTTTTAAAAAGCATCCAAATTAAAAAAGGAATTATTTTAAGTGTTCTGTTATTTATTGGGTTTGCGACCCAAACTATTGGTTTGAAATATACGACTGCAAGCAAATCTGGATTTATAACTGGATCGCTTGTTCTGTTCACGCCGATATTCCAGATTATCATTGAAAAGAAAAAACCATCTAAAAGCGCTCTGGCTGGAGCTTTCCTGGTTTTATGCGGATTGCTTTTTCTATCTGTCAAAGAAACTTCTTTAGCAAATTTCTTTAGTGATCTTGGCAGTAATTTTAATTTAGGTGATTTCTTAACATTACTTGGTGCGGTAGCTTATGCCTTATATATTGTTTACTTAGATATGTTCAGCCGGGAAATTGATACATCAAGCTTAGTATTTCTCCAGGTAAGTTCAACAACAATATTAGCTTTTTTGTTTTCAATATTTCTTTCTTCTTTCGGAATAGAATCTTACAAACTAAATCTTTCTGGAAATTTAGTACTGAGTCTATTGTATACATCTTTACTTGCAACTGTGGTTACAACATACCTGCAAACAAAATATCAGAAAGAAATAACACCAACCAATGCTGGAATTATTTTTTCATTTGAACCTGTCTTTGCCGCATTGATTGCAATTATTTTTATTAACGAAGTAGTATCAGGATTTGGAATTGTTGGATGTATTTTGATTTTTCTTGGTTTATTAGTTTCAGAATTATTTAATTCCCGCACTAATTAATTAATCTTCTCTTAATTAATATTCAAAAACAATTTAACAAATGACAAATTGAACAATTTTATAAAGTAAATTCAAAAACCAGCGAACGTACAATATTAACATTCATCTTTGAAATGAAACTAAGCATACTTATTTTTATTGCGAAAGATTAATAACTTTCCTTAAGGGCAAAAGTAATAAATGTTCAGAGCCGAAATTATAGCTAAAGGAATGGTGCAAGGTGTTGGCTTTAGATATTTTATTTTAAGGCATTCTCTTAAACTTGGATTGAAAGGGTATACCAAAAATTTATATAATGATGATGAAATATTAACTGTTGTTGAAGGTGAAAAATTTGCGATTGAAGAATTATTCAATCTTATTAGAATCGGTCCCATCTCTGCAACGGTTAATTCCTGCAATATTATTTGGACTGAATACAAAAACGAATTTAAAACTTTTGAAGTAAAATTTTAGATAATGAATGCTTGAATATCAGTTTGTATGATTAATTGAGAAATTAATTCAACCATTCATTTATAAACTGGTTTAAAATATCTATGCGGATGAAAATGATTCAACCTTTCAGAATAGGTTATGGTTACGATGTTCATGCCTTTGCAGAAAATCGTAGTTTAATTCTTGGCGGTGTAGAAATTCCTTATACTAAAGGTTTAGCCGGGCACTCCGATGCGGATGTTTTGGTTCATGCTATTTGTGATGCTTTATTGGGTACATTATCACTTGGGGATATTGGTCATTACTTTCCCGATACCGATATGAAATATAAAAATGCTGACAGCAAAAATTTATTATCAGAAGTATATTCGTTGATAAAAAAAGAAGGTTATGTATTAGGTAATCTTGATTCTGTTCTTGCACTTCAAAATCCAAAGATTGGTCCTTTTGTAAATAAAATGAAAGAAACAATAGCTGAATTATTGGAATCGGAACCCGGACAAATTTCTATTAAAGCTACTACAACAGAAAGGCTGGGATTTGTTGGTAGAGAAGAGGGTGTTGAGGCTTCCGCAGTTGTTTTGATCGTTAGGGAATCTGTTTGATGCTTGAAGAAATAATAGCCTACATTAGTTCATTAAGCCCACTATGGATTTACTTCGCACTTTTTTTCTTTTCATTTATAGAAAATATTTTTCCGCCATCTCCCAGCGATGTGGTTGTTGTTTTTGGCGCCACATTAATTTCCCACGGAAATGAGATTCACTTTTTGCCAGTACTATTAATTACAAGTCTTGGCAGCTCATTAGGATTTATGCTTATGTATTTTATAGGTAAATTGTTTGGTGAAAAAATAATCCGAGCTCACAAACTAAAATTTATAACTCCAGAATCAATTTCCAAAACTGATGTTTGGTTTGCAAAGTACGGGTACAAATTAATTGCTGCCAACAGGTTCTTACCAGGAACACGATCTGTTATTAGTTTCTTTGCTGGTTTTACTGAGCTTGTTTTCTTTAAAACATTTTTATACGCTGCTATTAGCGCTTTTTTATGGAACACACTCATCATTTATGGCGGAGTTCTCCTTGGTAACAACATCCCACTTATTGATAAATATTTAAGAATGTACAGCGATATTGGTTTAGGAATAACAGTTCTTGTTATTATTGTAATACTCGTTCGATATTTTATTTTAAAGAAGAAGGCAAAGAAAAATTGAAGATTTTTAAACGCTGGCAGAAGATTGAACTAACCCAACAAGAAAAAAAAGTAAGAAGTAAACATCGATGGCTTGGGGTTTTAAGCGGAGTTTTACTTGGACTTGCGTTTCCACCAATTCCAATTCCTGCAACGCTTTTAATCTTTATTGGATTGATACCATACTTTTTTGTTATTGATAAAAAAGAAAAATTAATTGATCTAAACAGGTTTACATACTTAACTGCTTTTATTTTTAATCTGGTTACAGTTTATTGGGTTGGCGGATGGGGAGCAGAAACTGATCCCTTTTTGATGATTGCCGGTGTATTGCTTCTTTTTATTAATCCAGCTTTCTTTTTGATTCCATCAACTTTGTTTTACTTTGCCAAACAAATTTTTAACAGGAAGACTGCCTTTTATCTTTTCCCTTTCTTTTGGGTAACGTATGAATATTTTTATATGATTACTGATGCAAGCTTCCCGTGGCTTACACTTGCCAATGGTTTACCGTACTTTCTTACTTTCATTCAAATTGCCGATATAATTGGTGCGCTTGGAATTTCTTTACTTGTCGTATATATAAATCTCTTTCTGTTCTTAGCAATAAAAGAATTTAATTCAAGAAAAGGTAATTCTGCCTCACCCGATTCAAAAATTTCTTTCACCTTTAACTTGATCTCAGCTTTGTTGCTTTTTATCATTCCATTAATTTATGGAATAATGAAGGAAACTAATTACAGACTTTCAGACAAAAAAATTAAGGTTGGACTTATTCAACCCAACTTAAATCCTTGGGACAAATGGAAAGGAGGAGGAATCTGGAACCTCGCAAATATTTATTTTGATCTTTCTAACCAGGCTATGAATAATAAAGCAGAAGTAATCTTCTGGCCTGAAACTGCTTTTCCAGTTTACTTGTTGGATGGTTCTCATCAAAACATTGTTGATTCAATCTATAATTTTGTAAACAGGCACAAAGTTACCTTGATTACCGGAATGCCGGACTTTAGAATTTATTGGGATAAAAAATCCGCTCCACCTGACGCAAAGCATAATAAATTGAATGACTATTATTATACAACGTATAATGGGATACTTTCATTTTCGCCAGTTACTGCAAAGATTGAGCATTACGGAAAGATGAAGCTTGTTCCGTTTAGTGAACGTGTTCCGTTTGTTGATGCTCTTCCGTTCCTTGGCGATTTGATTAAATGGGAAGTTGGCTTATCAGGCTGGAATAAAGGAAGAGATACGATTTTATTTAAAGTGCTTACGCAAAATAATAAACTTGAAAAACCTGATACAGTGAAAATAAATTCGCTTGTCTGCTATGAATCAATCTATCCAACGTTTGTTGCCCAATTTGTTCAGAAAGGTGCCCAATTAATTTCTGTCGTAACAAATGATAGCTGGTTCGGTAACTCCAGCGGACCTTACCAGCATAAAGAAATTGCTGTTCTACGTGCAATTGAAAATAGGAGAACTGTTGTTCGTGCTGCTAATGGCGGGATTAGTACAATCATCGATCCGCTTGGCAGAACATTGATAGAAACAAAGATGTATACAAAAACTTTTATTACAGGATATGCACCGCTTGAGACCAAAATTACTTTCTTCACAAAGAATCCTTTTATAGTTCCTGTAGTTTCTTCAATGATTTCTCTGTTTGTTGTTGGAATGTTTTTTCTAGGTAAGTTGAAAAAGACTTTAAACATTTAATCGGAGGCAAATTCTCGTTTACTTTAAACAAGTAAATTTTTAGATTGCTTTCGGAATAATCTTTTGGGTGGGAAAATGTTAAATATAATTCCTCTTCTATTGACTCTATTCTATTTTAGTATATTCGTTTCAACATTTAGTACTAATTTGCTTGCCGCTGATCCCTATGTTGAATTAAGAGTTAATATGAAAATCAAAATCAAGAAAGATTTTTTTGATCCTAAAACACAATTAGTTTATGTGGTGGGGAATTTTAATAATTGGAAGATGACCACAATAATGCAAGACCCGGATGGAGATTCCATTTATACGTTTAAATTATTTGATCAGAATAAAGGGAGCGAATTGAAATTCAAATTCGCTATTAGAGATTGTTATTTGGAAAACTCTCCCGAAAGAAAATTAATCTTAATTAATGAAAGAACTGTTTATGAAGATTTCTTTGATGGTGATTCTGTTTATTCTGCTCCATTATTAATCGATTTTATTTTTTCTGTAAATATGGTATATGAAATAGTTTTAAATAGACTTAATCCTAAAAAAGATACGGTAATTGTGAGAAGCAATTTTGGCAAGTGTTTTAGCAATATTGATAGAATGCAAGCAAATCCAACAAGTCCTAATTTTTATGAACAGGTAAAACAAAGAGTTATCTTTGGAGTTGATGAAAAAGTTTGGTATAAATTCGGCTTTGTGTCTGGCAAAGATACTATATGGGAAAACGAAATTCATTATTATTCAATTGGGCAAGATGATATTAACTATAGGGCATCTTTTTGCGAAAGAACATTTAATGATTTGAATCTTGAGGTTGTTTTAAACCGGGATTGCACTATTAAATTTCATGTTGATGTAAAAACAGCAATATCTGATTCTTCTTTGGGCGGAGAACCATTTGATTCAATTAAAAATGTAGTTATTGCAGGTACCCCTCCTCCTTTAAAATGGCCTCAGGAAAATTGGCCTGATTCTGACAGTAACAAGGTGATTTTTCTTTATGATGATCGAACTAATGGTGATGAAATAGCGAACGATAATATTTGGAGTAAAGAAATAATACTCCCAATGTATTCTCTTCTCAGAGTAGAGTACAGATTTGGAATTAATTTTGGCTTACAAGGATTGAATAAAGGTAGTAACAATAATGAATCATTGAACCAAACTCATTTTTTTGACCTTTATCCATGGGAAACTAATGTTTATGCTATGGACTTTTTTGGAAAAATGGGTGAAAATCGAATTATTTTTGATAATATTGAAGAACCTTGTACTGCAATTATTTCTGACAATTTTCAACTATCTCAAAACTATCCTAATCCTTTCAATCCAACAACAAAAATTAGATACACATTACCAAGTTCAGGATATGTTACTCTAAAGGTTTTCGATGTTCTTGGAAAAGAAGTAGCTACTCTTGTCAAGGAAGAAAAACCAGCAGGAGAATATATTGCTGAATTTAATGCTTCTGTTCTAAGTAGTGGAATATATTTTTATCAATTAAAAGCAGGTAGTTTTATACAAACAAAAAAGATGATAGTGTTACGATAAATCAGTTAGAAAAATTCTTTTAATTTAGAATAGAAATAGTCATCTCACTATTCAAATATTCCCGAATTAGTTTTACTTTTACATCGTCAATTAAGGAAAAGTATAATGAAATTTATTGATCTCCGTTCTGACACAGTTACTCGTCCATCCGAAGCAATGCGTAAAGCAATGTACGAAGCTGAAGTTGGCGATGATGTTTTTAAAGAAGATCCTACAGTGAATAAACTTCAAAGCTATGCAGCAGAACTTCTTGGTAAAGAAGCTGCTTTGTTTGTGCCAAGCGGAACGATGGCTAACCAGGTTTGCCTGAACGTTCTTACAAATCCAGGTGATGAAGTTATTTGCGAAAAAGATTCTCACATTTTCAATTACGAATCCGGTTCGCCAGCAGCATTAAGTGGAATTCAGCTTAACACAATTGAAGGAAAATTAGGTGTAATTACTCCTGAGCAAGTTGAAGATGCGATTCGTCCCGTGAGTGCTTATTATATGCCAAAGACAAAAGTTATTGAAGTGGAAAATACTCACAACCGGGCTGGCGGCGCAATTCATCCAATAGAAAATATAATTGCCTTAAGCGCTTTAGCAAAGAAACACAATTTACTTTTTCATCTTGATGGTGCACGTATTTGGAATGCTTCTGTTGCAACCGGAATTCCTGTAAAAGAATACGCTAAGTATTTCGATTCAGTTTCCTGCTGCCTTTCCAAAGGATTGGGCGCACCGGTTGGTTCAATAATTTCCGGAACAAAAGAATTTATTGAAAAAGCATTCCGTGTTCGCAAAGCCTGGGGCGGAGGTATGCGGCAGGTTGGAGTAATTGCAGCGGCGGGACTTTATGCCATCCAGAATAACATCGAACGATTAAAAGAAGATCACGAAAAAACAAGAATGATTGCTGAATCAATTTCTAAAAATCACAACCTGGAAATCAATATGAATTCTGTTCAGACAAATATTCTCATATTCAAACCATTCAAAGTAAAAGTTGAAGATGCAATTGTAAAATGTAAAGAAAAAGGATTGCTTGTTTCGATGGGAAAAATTGATTCTATTCGCGCAGTCACTCATCTTGATGTTAGCTTTGATGAAACTGCTAAGGCAATTATGATTATGGAGGAAGTATTTAATTGAACTGGAAGTTGGGATAAATGCTGAACCGGAGAATGGGGGAATCGGCGAACCTGTCTGTTGAAAGGCAAGATCGGTGATTTAAATGCTTAAGTCTCCGATTCACCGTTTCTCCGATTCATTAGGCATATAAAATTATTAATAAAACAACAATAGGGTAAGTGCTATGAGAAAAATAGTTTTTGATATTGAAACCTGCGGATGTGAGATGAAGGAATTATCCGAAAGTCAGCAGGAGTATTTATTACGCGATGCTTTAAAGGAACCTGATCCTGAATTAAGAGAACAAAAAGCCCAGGATGCTGAAAGGTTTCTGAGTCTTTATCCTTTAACTGCTAAAGTTGTTGCAATTGGAATGTATGATATTACTAAAGAAAAAGTTTTGGTTTATTATGAAAGTGAAAACGAAGAAGAATGGAAGGCTGAAGATAAACCCGCTCATTACAAGGGAATGAGTGAAGTGGAAATGATTAAAAAATTCTGGGAGATTGCCGATAAAGTTGATCAGGTAATAACATTTAATGGAAGAAATTTTGATGTTCCTTTTCTAATGATGCGATCAGCTTTCCTAAAAATTAAACCATCAAAGAATTTCCTTGGCTACCGTTACGATGCAAAAACTCATGTTGATCTGCTCGAGCAATTTACTTTTTATGGCATCACACGCAAATTTAACCTGGATTTTTACTGTTATGGATTTGGTGTAAAATCACCAAAGTCGAAAGAAGTTAGCGGGATGGAAGTGAAGAATCTTTATGAAGCAGGGAAAGTAAAAGACATTGCCATCTACTGTGGTGAAGATGTTACAGCGACATATAAACTGTACAAAATCTGGGATGAGTTTTTGAACATCAAATAAAAAGCTGAATAATCGGTTATGTGAATTAGTCGATTAGTTCTTAAATCTCATGCAAGATGGTTAAAAATTGTTCGATTGTTAAATTGTTGGAGTACCACTTCTTTTGCTTTAGCAATTCAACAATTTAGCAATGCAGCAATTAAACAATTGAATGACTTCCATTAAACCAAAATTGATGGTAAATTAATTTCTGAATTTAATCTATCTTTTTAAGGTTTACCACAATGAATCATCCAAAGTTCATTTTACTATTTTTGTTTTCTGTTTTAACAAACCTGTTTGGGCAGGAACCAAATGAAGGGAAATCAAATTTTGAATTTCTTCCATCTGGTTTACATTTCCAAAGCCTCAAAGCAAATTACCAGGAAGCAAAAATTGGCGTGCTCTACTTTCCGTCAAATAAAAATCTTAAAATAGATCTGGGAAACTCAATCGATTTATTTTCATTTCACTTTCCGCAAGATGATGTTCGTGTTACAATGGGAATTGATTTTTTTGCATATGCTTTATCCACCAGCTTTGCAGGTAACAGGCTGCAGATTGATGCTCTGGATGGACTCTTCGGAGGTAATACAGTCATTTCAAAAAAAATGGGCGAAGACCGCATCGTTGCACACTTAAGAGTTTTGCATAACAGCGCGCATTTGGTTGATGGACATTTCAATCAGGTAACAAATTCATGGATCGGAAATAAAAAACCAATTCCTTATACAAAAGACTTTGGTGAATTGGTTTTTGCTTATGAACATAATTCATACTCAGTTTTGCTAAAAAGCTATGGCGGATTTTCTTATGCTTCATTGATAAGACCATCAACATTAAAACGGTGGAATTTTCTCCTTGGTTTTGAAACAGCATTTCCTTCTTTGATTGGAAAAGTTTTTGATAAACCGGCAAACTTATTTATTGCATACAACCTTTTGTTGAACGGTGAAAATACTTATAACGGAAATTCTGATTTAATGGCAGGAATAAAATTCGGAAGCTGGAAAGAAAAGGGAATAACACTTTATGCTGAATATTATCTTGGTCAAAGAAGATTTGATGAGTATTACAAAGAAAGAGTTAAAGAGTTTGGAATTGGTTTTTATGTTGACTTCTTTTAGGAAAAGCAAGGAAGCGAAGGTGTAAATCTTGCGCAAAATTGCAAATACATTTTAGTGATGAATATTCTTCAAGTTGCAGAATCGGGGAATGGGAGAAACGGGGAATGGGTGATCGCCGATCTTGCCTATCGGCAGACAGGTTCACAGATTCACTCCTTCTTATTTACATCTGGTGATCTCTATTAACTGAATTTCAAATAACTGCGTTACTAAAGCCCTGAATTAAACTTCCATCACCGATTGTGAACTCAAATGGATTGCTGTTTTTGGATGAATCAAAAATTTGTCCCGATTCTAATCTGCCGGTATAATGAACTTTAACTTTATTGCCAATTTGTGCTGATGCCATTTTTATCCTTTCTTTGTTTTAGTTTTTTGCGAAATAAAATTAACCCTATCACCTTTTAATGTAAAGGAAAATTTGCAGAGAGAGTATTTATTGTCCGGTAAATTCATTTCTTCTCCGGATGTCACACCGACTACTCCGTGACAGAGGTAAACATTATATGGAAATAATATTGGAGTTATTACATGGTAAAAGATTAACAGAATATTGCGGCTTAATTGTTTTTTATTTAGTTTATGTTAAGAAAAAGGGTGTTGGTTATGACTTATACAATTAGCTACGAAAAAATTAACGATCCTTCTTTTGAAGAAGGTTGCTATTATCCCGCACTTGACCTTACAACACATGGCTATGGCATTGAAGGTGCAAAAGCAGCCGCCTTAGATTTATTGAAACTTTGGTTTGAAGAAAAAAAGCGAATGGTGAAAAAATCATAACATAATATTTGACATGCTTTGCTTAGGCTGTGTTGGGATTGTCGAATTGTATTTTTTATTTTATCAGCAAAATAGGAATATTTTATGCTTGCCCTCCGAAAAAAAGAAAAAGTTGTAAATAAAATGATAACAATAGATATTCCCGAAAATTTTGGGAATGAAGTTGAGATTATTATCCTTTCTGACGCCGATGAAAAAAAGGGAGTGTATTGGAGTGAATCGGAAATTGCTTTAATGGGATCGATTCCATTGCTCGTTAAAGATATTGATAACGAGGATTATTCGGCATGGTAAGAAAACTTTCCCTCGCTAAAATTTTCTTTACGGACCTCTCGGGCTATAAACTTAGACCGGTTTTACTAATCAAAGAATATAAAGACGAGGATTTTCTCTACCTGCCATTAACAACTAACCTCGAACTTAAAGGAATTAATATCAATAATGATGATATGGAAAAAGGGACGCTAAAGCATGCCTCTGCAGTTATCGTTCCGAAGATTGGTATTCTGCACAAAAAGTTTTTAGTTAAAGAAATTGGTATTGTTAAAAAAGAAATATTTGGCAAGGTAATGAAAGAATTTTGTTCTCAATTTAACTGCAAAGAGTTTGCATAAGCTTGAACTGGAAAGAAATTTATAAATAACAGAGAGAATTGATCGGTTACTAAGTTCTTAAATAATAATTAAACGCAGCTATTGCGTTGTTCTTAACTGAAAACTGGTAATTTTTAAACACACAAGAACAAGCATAGAAGGCTGCGTCCAGAAATGGACGCGCTTTCTTATGTCTTTGTGTGTAGGCATACCAGTGCCTCAGTTAAGGATGTAATGAAAGTTGCGTCCTTTTTTTTTATTTAAAAAGACACGTTCAAAAATTGAAATACATTCCAACCCGCCGGGATGGTATTAATAAATATTGGCGGGAGAGTAGTAGTAAATCATTCAATAAATGGGAGTTCAAAATGAAAAGGTTACTGTTACAAATAGTGTTTTTACTTGTCTCTGTTTCTCTTAATGCACAAAATTTTTGGGAACAAACTAATGGACCGTTTGGTGGTACTGTTTCTGCCCTTGCAATAAATAGTAGTGGAAATATTTTTGCAGGAAGTGCTGGTAATGGAGTATTTCGGTCGGTAGATAATGGTAATAATTGGACTTGGACAGGCTTACCAAATATTCATGTTAATTTCATTGCAATAAATAATAGTGGGCATATTTTTGCGGGAACTAATGGTAGTGGGGTATTTCGTTCAACAGATAATGGTAATAACTGGACCCCAACAGGCTTGACAAATAGTTTTACTTATGCCATAGCAATAAATAGTGATGGAGTTATTTTTGCAGGGGCCAATGGAGTAATGCGTTCAACTGATAATGGAAATAGCTGGACTCAAACAGGGTTGCCGAATTCAACTATTCTTTCACTTGTAATAAATGGTAGTGGCGATATTTTTGCAGGGAAATCAGTTTCCAATAATAATTATGGATCTGGAGGAATATATCGCTCAACCGATAATGGGAATAACTGGAATTTGATGGGCTCTGGAAGAGATTATTTGTCGGATAAAACTGTTTACTCACTTGCGATAAATGGTAGTGGTGATATATTTGCGGGAACTGATTATCCTTTTTGGTCATCATCAGCTGCAGTAATTAGTTCAACTGATAATGGGATTACATGGTATCCCAAAGATACTGGTTTGCCAACAAATACTTTTTTTTCTTCCCTCGCAATAAATAGCAGTGGAGATATTTTTGTCGGAACTACTGAAGGAGTCTTTCGTTCAACAGATAAGGGTGTTAAATGGGCTAAAACAGGATTAATAAATAATTGGGCTAAATCTATTGCAATAAATAACAGTGGAAATATTTTTGCAGGGGCTATAGATGAAGGCATATTTCGTTCAACGGATAATGGGGATAACTGGGATCAAATAAATAATGGCTTGACAGCTAATGAAGTTACATCCCTTGTAATAAATAATAACGGAAATATTTTTGCGTCGGTTTTGTACGGTGGTGTATTTCGTACTACCGATAATGGGAATAACTGGACAAAAATAAATAATGGTTTGATAAATAATGACGTTGCTCCACTCGCAATAAATAATAGTGGTCATATTTTTGCAGGATCGCAGAGTAGTGGTGTATTTCGTTCAACGGATAATGGGAATAATTGGTCTCAAATAAATAATGGTTTGACAAATACTGAGATTCTTTCTCTTGTAATAAATAGTAGTGGCGATATTTTTGCTGGAAACAATGGTGGTGGAGTAGTTCGTTCAACGGATAATGGGAATAATTGGTCTCAAACGGGATTGACAACTAGAAGTGTTACTTCCCTTGCAATAAAAAGCAACGGATATGTTTTTGCAGGGACTTCTGATGAAGGAGTATTTCGTTCGATGGATAATGGGAATAATTGGACTAAAAAGATTTCAGGTATGCCAACAAATACTTATGTGTCTTCTTTTGCAATAAATAGTAGCGGCGATATCTTTGCGGGCACAGGGGCGAGTGGAGTAGTTCGTTCAACAGATAATGGAAATAACTGGACCAAAATAAGTACTGGTTTAGCTAATGAAGTTCTTTCTCTTGCAATAAATAGTAGTGGACATATTTTTGCAGGAACTTATGGCTATGGGGTATTTCGTTCAACAAATAATGGAACTAATTGGACTAAAATAAATGATGGCTTGACAACAAATCATGCTATTTCTCTTGCAATAAATAGTAACGGATATATCTTTGTAGGGACTATCGGCAGCAGTGTGTTCCGTAGTGTAAGTACAACAACTTCAGTAAAAGATGGTAGAGAAAATATACCAACTAAATTTTTGCTTTCACAAAATTATCCTAATCCATTTAATCCAAGTACAAATATTTCGTATTCAATTCCCAAAGCAAGCAAAGTCACTTTAAAAATATTTGATATTCTTGGAAAAGAAATTACCACTCTAATTAATGAAGAGAAAACGGCAGGTAATTATATTGTTGAATTTGACTCAGCGAAGTTTAATCTTCCAAGCGGCGTATATTTTTACAGGTTAAGTGCAAGGTCACGGGAAGATTCCCAGGTATTTGATAAAACGGTTAAACTAATTCTTCTTAAATAAATTGTTTAGTATTATAAAAAAGTGATTACATGCCGGGGCGTGCAAATGCCCCGGTAATATTTAAATCCTCACACATAAAAATTTTGTATTTATTTCAATTTTGCATTTCATATGCTTACCATAAATTCCCTTCTTCTAATACAATCCTAAAAGTGTTATATTTCTTGCAGTAAATTCTTAAAATAATCAATTAGAAAGATAAAAATGAAAGAACCGGAAGTAACTTTAGCAACAGCCTTAGAGCACGGATTAACCGAAGAAGAGTTCGCAAAGATATCTAAAAGACTCGGCAGAAAACCAAACTACACGGAGCTTGGAATTATTTCAGTAATGTGGAGTGAGCATTGCAGTTATAAAAACTCAATTGCATTGCTAAAAACACTCCCTCGGAGCGGAGGTAAGCTGCTTGTTGGCGCAGGAGAAGAAAATGCCGGGCTGGTTGATATTGGTGACGGTTTTGCAATAGCATTCAAGATCGAAAGTCATAATCATCCATCCGCTGTTGAACCATACCAGGGTGCCGCTACAGGAGTTGGTGGAATTCTTCGCGATATTTTTACAATGGGCGCCCGTCCTATTGCTTCATTAAACTCATTGCGCTTTGGAACTCTTGATGATGCACGAACACGTTACTTATTCGATGGTGTTGTTAAAGGAATTGCTGATTATGGAAATTGTTTCGGAGTTCCAACTGTTGCCGGTGAAGTTTATTTTGATAAATGCTACAGAGACAATCCATTGATTAATGCTATGGCAGTTGGAATCGTCCGGACAGACAGAGTTGCTTCCGCAGTTGCAAAAGGAGAAGGAAATCCAATAATGATTGTCGGCTCATCTACCGGCAGAGATGGAATACACGGCGCCACATTTGCCTCCGAAGAAATTTCAGAAAAGTCAGAAGCAAAACGCCCGTCCGTTCAGGTTGGTGATCCATTCACAGAAAAATTACTTCTTGAAGCAACGCTTGAAATTATTAAAGAAGATTTGATTGTTGGCATTCAGGATATGGGCGCCGCCGGAATATCCTGCTCAACTTCTGAGATGAGCGCTAAAGGTGAATCAGGAATGAAGATTGACCTGAGCAAAGTTCCTCTTAGAGAAAAAGGAATGACCGCTTATGAGATTATGCTTTCCGAAAGCCAGGAAAGAATGCTCGTTTGTGTTAAAAAAGGAAACGAGAAACGAATAAAAGAAATTTTTAAAAAGTGGGATTTGAATTGCGAAATTGTCGGCTATGTTACAAACGATGGCATTCTCTCGATTGATTATCTGGGTGAACGGAAAGCTGATTTGCCTTCATTCGATTTGGTCCTTGGCGGAGGTGCTCCTGTTTACACCAGGGAAACTAAAGAACCGGAATATCTGAAACAAACACGCGAATTTGATTTTTCAAAATTGCCTCAGCCGAATAATTTAATTGTTGTTTTTGAAAAGATATTTTCTTCTCCAAACATTGCATCTAAAAAATGGGTTTATGAACAATACGATTCCATGGTTAGAACGAATACTATTGTTGGTCCCGGCTGCGATGCCGCAGTTATTTTTATTAAGGATACAAACAAAGCCATCGCGGTAAAAACCGATTGCAACGGAAAATATGTTTACTTAAATCCGAAAGAAGGTGCTAAGATTGCGGTTGCAGAATCAGCGCGTAATATAGTTTGCTCCGGCGGAGTGCCGCTTGCGATTACTAACTGTTTAAATTTTGGCAATCCTTACAAACCAGAAGTTTATTGGCAGTTCAAGCAAGCTATTGAAGGAATGGGAGATGCCTGCAGATTTTTCGATACGCCGGTTACAGGCGGCAATGTTAGTTTCTACAATGAATCGCCTGATGCAGCAGTTTATCCAACACCAGTTATAGGTATGCTTGGTTTGATTGAAAATCTTGAGAACATTACTACTTCTTATTTTAAACAAGAAGATGATTTAATTTATCTTCTTGGAGAAGACTTTGAGGAAATTGGTGGAAGTGAATATCTTCAGGCAATTCACGGAATAGTTGCGGGAAATGCACCGGCAATTGATCTGCAAAGAGAAAAAGATTTACATACTGTTGTTCTAAAATTGATTGAAAATAAATTAATCAACTCCGCACACGATGTTACAGAAGGTGGGATTCTTTCCTGTTTAGCTGAGTGTTGCATTTTAGATAAGGAAAAATTAATTGGAGCTATAGTAACTGTTCCAGTTAAGTCCAGGGAAGATTTTTCTTTCTTCTCCGAATCGCAATCGAGAATTGTTGTTTCAGTTCCAATGGAAAAGAAAGACCAGTTTGAAAAACATTTTCCATCAGGTAAAATTTCCTGCAATTTATTAGGCAAAACAACCAGCAGCGCTCTTAGTGTAAATGATAAATATAAATTCAATTTGGAAAGACTCGCTGATTTATACTATAATTCAATTACTAAAATAATGAATATTCCGGTTGAGGAATATCAGTAGTATATGAAGGTTAACAAATTTAGATTTATTAGAATTCCACCAGCTTATGAAATCAAGGATTTTTTTAAGCATTATCTTGGTGGTTTATATAACCGAGTAGATGAACATCATATTTTTCTTTTTGGAAGCGGGCTTGCATTTTCACTTTTTCTCTGCATCATTCCATTCATTTTAATTATCTTTTCAATCCTTGGAAGTATATTACAAGCCTCATCCGTTGAACAACAGATATACACGTTCATAGACACCATAATACCGTATAAAGAATATGCTGATTACGCCAAACAGATTATTTTTTCGCGCATAGCAGAATTTATTGAATACAAAACTCTTGCTGGAGTGATTGGTGGTTTAGGTTTACTTTTTGCCGCAAGTGGATTGTTCAGCAGTATGAGAACAGTGCTAAATAAAGTTTTTGGAGTTACGAAAGATAAAAGTGCAGTCGTTGGTATCCTCCGCGATTTAGGTATGGTTCTTTTTATTGTCGTTTTTATCCTGATGGCTACAATCATTCTTCCAGCTATTGATATTATGAAAAATGTAATACATGAGTGGGCAATATTAAATTTCTTTCAGCTAAGTGAATTTGAACATTTGTTCATTACGGTTATTTCCTTCATTATCATATTTGTTACTTTTTTTGTTTTGTACAGTTTTATTCCTTATGCAAAACTTGGTAGAAAGGTGCCGGCAGTAAGCGCATTTTGGGCTGCTGTTTTTTGGGAGATTGCAAAGAGGTTGTTTGGCTACTATCTCTATAACCTTGCATCACTGAATAAAATTTATGGTACTTACACTTTAGTTGTTGTACTCGCTTTTTGGATTTACTACTCATCGGTTTTATTTATTATCGGGGCAGAAATTGGGCAGTTGTACCGCGAGAGGTTGGAGCTTAAAGCGAATGTGGAAAGATTAACCAAATCAAAGTATAAACAAATCAAAAAATCAAAATAGATTGTAAGACAAAGTTAAACTTGTTGATATTCTATTTGGTGTTTCCGCAAATTTTTCAAAAGCAGTATTTATTCCCAGATAAATATTATTTTCGATATAAAATAGAAATGAAGCATTAAGGCTATTATCAATCTTTGTTTTATCATTGAATGGTTTGAAAGCTTGTAGACGATAGCTGGCTATAAAATTTACCCTGTTACTAAGTTCATAAATAAAATCTATGTTTGCATTGGCAGTTAATTTTTTAACAAATGCACTGTCCAGTGGTGTAAATGCTTCTGCTGTAAAATTAACCTGTGTTCTCCAGCTAAGTGGAAAAGAATATCTTCCGATCAATGAAAAACTTGGTGAACCAGCTTTTGATTTATCTCGTGTACTGATGGTGAATAATGTTCCACCTGAAAGATCCCAACCATAATAACGTTGGTTTACTTTTTCATTTATTTCAAACAGCACTTGCCGCATCCGTAAAGTCCCGATTGCACCTATACTGTAACCAACAAGCACTCCGGAAAGTCGTATCTCACTTTCAATATCTTCAAACCACTGTGTTTCATAAACCTCACCATAAAGATTCTGATACTCATCAACTCTTTCAATTATTTTAGCAATGTTTATAATTGTTTCTTTTGGCAGATGATCGGTAAGAACATTTTCTCTTATAAGATGTTCTTCAATCCTTACTGCTTTTGCCAGTGCTGTTGCATTTATATATCTTCCAAAACCACCACCAACAGTTACATCAGAAGCTATTTGCTGGTATTCATTATTCTCTTGCACAGTCATCCTGGAAAATAGAAACCAGTTCTTGTTATTCCAGATATATTTTCTTGCACTTGCATCAATTCTAATATCATGTCTAAATCCCAAATTTAACCAGCCCTGGGAATAAACTTTACCCTGGTCTTTTCCTCCGGTAGCATTTATATCAATAAACCATGCAAAAGGAAGTGATGTGAAGAATCTACGGTAAATCAAATTTCCTGTAAGCGTATTTGCAGTTACGCTATCGCCAACCTGTGCCCAATTCCAGAATCCATTTAATCTAAAATTGGAAGCATAACTTATCGGAACATCGTAATCTGTTACACTTACATTTTGGGAAAACACATTTGATGCAATAATAAGAAAAGTAAGAAATGCTATTTTTTTCATGTTTACCGATTATAAAATTTTACTGGTTTAGAAATACAAAAATTAAGCTTAATAAGCAATCATTTGATTTTTATGTTGGAAAGAAAAAATACTTGACAAACCGGGATATTAATAATATTTTTAATTCAGAATTTTTGGTCTGATTATGACGGTTATATTTTCTAAAAAATGCGAATATGGAATCCAAGCGGTACTTTACCTTGCAGCTCATCTTTCCGATGAGGTAGTTCGGGTTGATGTTATCGCAAAAGCTTTAAAAATTCCTAAGGAATTTGTTTCCAAAATTCTTCAAAGTTTGCGGGAGCATGGAATAATTGAATCCAAGAAGGGGAAAGCCGGAGGATTTAGTCTTGCAAAATCACCAACCAAAATTAAGCTGATTGAAATAGTAGAAGCGATTGATGGCTTGGATGTGTTCAATACTTGTGTGCTGGGATTTCCGCATTGTCATCCCGATCATCCATGTCCATTACATAACAAGTGGGGGAAACTTAGAACCGAAGCTTATAATATGTTAAGCGAAGAAACCCTTGATCAATTTAAAGAAAAGACTTTAAGCAAAATTAAAACGATAAAGAAGTAAAATTTTTTTTAATACTAAATCGGAGTTTAAATTCCGAAAATAATTAAGATTAATAATGGCTGTTAAGGAAAAGATAATTCGGAATAAAGAAAAACCGATTCAAAAGTATCGATTCATAATCCAAAGTTTATTTGTATTGCTTTGTACTTGGATTGGAATTGAGTTTTTCTTGTTCGTCCGTTATTTGGAAACTAATGGTACGGCGGCTTTTTATAATCGTCCGCCGGGAGTTGAAGGATTCTTACCAATCAGCTCTATGATGAGCTTGTACTACTTTTTTATTACAGGTGAAATTCATTCTGCACATCCAGCCGGACTATTTATATTTGCAGCAATAATTTTAGTCTCTCTAACTTTTGGCAAAGCATTTTGCAGTTGGTTATGTCCAATTGGATTTCTTTCCGAGTTAATTGGTGATTTTGGTGAAAAACTCTTTAAAAGAAAAATACAGTTACCCAGGTTCTTGGATTATCCACTCCGCAGTTTAAAATATATCCTGCTTGCATTTTTTGTTTATGCAATCTTCTTTTTGATGAGCGAAATTGCCATCAAAGCATTTCTTGATAGCCCGTACAATATAGTTGCAGATATTAAGATGTTTCAATTCTTCGCTAAGATTTCCCGGCTCTCTTTAGTCGTGCTTTCAGTTTTATTTCTACTATCAATTCCAATCAGAGGATTCTGGTGCAGGTTTTTATGCCCATATGGAGCACTGCTTGGTTTGGTATCTTTCTTAAGTCCAACTAAAATTAAAAGGAATGCAAACAGTTGTATTGATTGCGGCAAATGTTCAAAAGTTTGTCCATCTGCTATAAAAGTTGATAAGGTAATTACAGTTCTATCTGATGAATGCACAAGCTGCCTTAATTGTGTTGATGTTTGTCCGGTTGAAAATACTTTAGATATCCGAACCGTTATTGGTAAGAAAAAGATTTCCAAAAAAATAGTTGCAGTCGGAGTTGCTTTCATTTTTATAATAGTTACTGGTTTGGGAATATTGACCGGACATTGGCAGAATAAAATTTCTAAAGAAGAATATTTGATTCATTACCAGAATATGGAAAGTTATGGTCATCCAACCGGAGTTGAAGCTACTAAAAAATTTGATAAAGAAGCAAACGATTATTATAATGAAAATAAATATGGTAACAAGAAATGACTGTACAATCTAATCAAGAATTTTTTGATGACATTTCTGAGTTTTATGATGGAATGATTGGTTTTAGCTTTGCACTTTCAAGAAGAAAAGAAATGCTTAAAAAATTTTTAAAAGATGAATTTAAAAGTGTTGCTGATTTAGGCTGCGGAAGCGGATTAGATTCGATTTCATTGGCATCACTTGGATTGGAAGTAACCGGCTTTGACTTATCCCAAAAGATGATAGATAATGCAAAAAAGAATTCCATTAGTGCCGGGTTTGATATTTCATTTCAGCAATCAAGCCTGGATAAAATTGATCGGGCATTCTATGGTAAATTTAATGTTGCTTTTTCTATGGGGAACACATTTGCTAATTTAAACTTATCACAGTTAAAACTTGCCCTTAAGAAAATTTCATTGTTGCTAAAGATGAATGGAAGGGTTGTAATTCAAATCTTAAACTACAGTCAAATAATTAAAACTGGTGATAGGATTGTAAATATTAATAATCGGGAAGGTTTTACATTCATCCGTTTTTATGATTTCTTTCCAACACACTTTAATTTTAATATCATCAAATTCAAATCTGATAATCCAGGCGAAAGAGAATTATACACCACAAAATTGTACCCGCATAATAAGGAAGCATTTCAATATCTGTTAAGGAAAGAAGGATTTAGGAAAATCAAATTTTATGGAAGTCTTTCGCTGGACAAATTTATTCAAAACCAATCAAAAGATTTAATTATAGTAGCTGATAAATAATTGGTTTAAGCGATAAAAGAACAGAATATTTTATTCAATCTACCCTTTAGAAATATTAAAATGAAATTAAACAATATTCATTATTTTACGACAATTAAATAATAAAATGCTCTTGACTTAGCAATAACTTCCAAATAAATTAAGAATGTAATTTCTAAGTTGCAGATAAGTTTAATTATCAGATATAAACTATCGAGGATGAATGATGAAAAAGTTATTAATTTATATTCCTCTTGTTTTATTATTTCTTGGTCTATCCATTAGTTGTAATAAAATTTCCAATCCTGTAGATCCAGGTACCCCTTTTGTTGAAACCACAACGCTTACAGGTCAGGTTGTTGATGAAAGTACAGGTTTACCATTGCAAAATGCAGCGGTTGTAGTCCTAAATGGAAAAACAGCAACGGATGCCTTTGTTGATGATAATGGTTTATTCAGAGTTAATGTTCCATTAGAAAATGGTAAGAAGTTAAATGTAATAGCAGTTAAAGAAGGATATTATCAGGATTCTCTTTCAGTGGATGGCAGTTCTGGAAAAGAAGTAATACTTGCAAAGCTGTTGCTAAAAAAAGGAAATTCAACTTATGCAGCGATGGGAGCTGCTTCTATAATTTTAAAAACGCAATCTGTAAGATTTATTGGAGTTAAAGAAAGCGGTTCTAATGAAATAGCACGTGTTACATTTGAAGTTCAGGATTCAACAGGTAGTCCAATTGATTTTAGCCATTCCTCAATTGTTAGTTTTAGATTTGGCAGCAAACCTAATGGTGGTGAGTATCTTTCTACCGGATATGTAAGAACTGATTATTCAGGGAAAGCTACTGTAAGTATTGTGAGCGGAACTAAAGCAGGCTCAATTCAATTGGTAGCAGAAATTGTTCTTGGTTCTAAAAAAGTTGTTTCCAAGCCTGTAAATATTGCCATACATGGTGGTTTACCAAACGAGGCTCATTTTTCAGTTGCACCTCAGTTTGTAAATATTCCAGGATTGATAAGATATGGAGATAAAGATGTTATTACAGCTTATGTTGGTGATAAGTATGGTAATCCTGTAAAAAAAGGAACAGTAGTTTATTTTACAACAACCGGTGGATATGTGGAAGGTTCCGGAGCAACAGATAGTTTAGGTATAGCCAGTGTTATTTTATTATCAGCTAAACCAGAACCTGTTCATCCAACGTTAGGACCAGGTTTTGCAATAGTTACTGCTCAAACTGCAGATGAAAACCTTAATACAATTTCAACTACTGCAACTGTACTTTTTTCTGGCTCACCGCTTTTTATAGAAGTAACTCCATCTACTTTCGATATTCCAAATAGAGGTTCAGAAGAATTTAGCTATATAATAAAAGATTTATACAATAATCCGATGTCCTTTGGACAAACTATTTCTGTAACTGCAGAAGGTGAAGGTATTAAAACAACTGGGGAAGTTGACTTAAATTTTCCGGATACTCAAAGTCCTTCCTGGACGCAATTTGCATTTGCGATTGCAGATGCTGATACAAGTAATAAAGCGAGAAAAGTTATAGTTACAATTAGAACTGACGGTCCAAATGGATCGACCAAGAGATCATTCAGTGGAATAGTTAATTGATGACAAACATTATTTTAGGATGAATTTAGCCGCACCAATTATGTGCGGCTTTTTTATAATTGAATTTTAAAATCATATTACCATCCAGCTTAGTCAAAAACTAACCTATTTGCAATTTGAAAATCCCATACTGAACAAGGAATATTGAACGCTGAAGTTATTCCTAAACCGGATGAGTCTGAACCAAGTATTAAAGAATCGGTGAATCTACCAAACGGGGAATTTCAATTCTGCAATTTTAAAATATTTATTGCCGAATACTTTTACCATTTTATACTTGTATGATGGTAGAGTTTGTTGCAGAAACCAGTTATCTCATTCAGGATAAAAAGTTCTGCAACAGACTAAACAGACGGGAAAAATTTATCAACAAATTAAGTAATTCCTTTTCTAATTTTTACAATGCCCGCTTAAGTACTTCCTATTGCAAAATAAAAAACCCAGCATAGCTGTGCTGGGTTTGATAAATTCGATTGATAATAATATCTACTTAATGATTGTAAAAGGTTTACTCTTTACCGAGAATATACCATCAGAGTCAGTTACTTTTATAACCACTTTACCAGATAAGTTTTGATTATTCATCCATTGATATTTGTTTATCTGTTTCCATTTGCTGGTAACATTATCCGCAATTTTCAGCCAGCTTTTTCCATTGTCTAAAGAATACTCCAGCTTAACTGAATTTATTTTATCAGAACTAATCCATGAAATTGTTGGATTTGATCCAGCCGATACTTTCTGACTATTATCACCCGGAGATAATAATCTTATTCCAGGTTTCGGAATATTCAAATAGAAATAAGAATCGCTCATATCGCTGAAATTAGGATCACCTGGATCTTCTATTTTAATCCTTGCTAAAGATGAAACAACGCTTAAAGGTGGAATTTCCCACCTATAAGCTCCGGTTGATAGGATTGGAGAAGATGTTATGGGAAGCCAATTACCGCCATTATCTATTGAAAGAGAAATTACAACGCTTGAAATACCAGCAGAAACCCAGGTAATGTTTGCTGTTCCATTTTCAGTTATATTGTTAATAATTTCATCTCCACCATTTGGGGATATTAATCTTAATAACTTAGTCTGTGGATGAATGGAGAATAGTCCGTCGGATACATCAGAGTAATCTCCCCTGGTATTACTAACTCTTATTTTGCACAAGTCTGATCTGAAACGAATACTACCTGGAATTTGCCAATTATAAATTCCATTGCTTACAGTGCTATTAGTAATATCAATCCAATCGTATCCATTGTTCAAAGTATATTCTATTTTAACGCTGTCAATTTTTGTTGAGATCCATTTTATTTCACTATTAGTTCCAGTCAGCCAATTCTCACCGCCATTTGGTGTAATAACAGTTATTTGAGGCGCTTCCGCTACAATAAAAGTTCCATCGCTTTCATCTATTGGAGAACTAAGTTCGCTATCGCTTATCTTTATTTTATAAAACTTGGATGCAAGAGTGAAACTTGCTTCGTACTCTCCATCACTTGGCGTTTTCTTTACAACTGGTTGCCAGGTTAACCCATTATCAACCGAGGATTCAATTAAAACATTTTCAACACCGATAGATACCCATTTTATTGTATCAATTTTTCCGGCTGTCCAAACTTCACCACCATTAGGTTTCAATACTTTTATCATTGGTACTGGTTTTATTTTGAAAGTAGCATTGCTTTCATCAGAAGGTTGTCCATCTATTGCATCACTAATTCTTACTTTGCATTGTGTTGAAGTAATGTTTGGAACATTCCATTCATATGCACCGGTACTTTTAACATTACCAACAATTGTATTCCATTCCAACCCATTATTTGTAGTGTATTCAATTTTTACATTATTAATACCGGATGCTGACCATGTAATAACTTGCCCAGTTCCCGCTTGCCATTGTTCACCACCATTAGGGCTAGTCAGTTCAATTCCTTGAACTATTTGGTTATAAATAATAAAATTATTGTTTGAAATATCGAACGGAACACCATCATCAGAATCACTTATTCTTACACGGCATAAGCTTGAGTTTATATCCGGAATATTAGCCCACTCAAAAACTCCATCACTTGGTGTGCTTTCAGAAATTACTGACCAGGTAGCTCCGTTATTTATTGTATACTCAATTTTAACATTAGCAATATTAGTTGATGTCCAAGTGATATTATTGGAAGTTCCTGTTAAGAAACTTTCTCCACCATTAGGCGTAAGAACTGTAATTTCCGGTTCGGGAGAAATAGAGAAGAATGCATTGCTTTCATCCATTGGTGAACCATCAACAACATCACTTATTTTAACTTTGCAATTTGTAGAAGCAAAATTTGGTATTTGCGACCAGTTATAAAAACCATCGCTTGGTGTGTTTTCAGCAATTGCATTCCAATTTACACCGTTGTTAGTTGTATATTCAATCTTAACAGCAGTTACACCGGAGCTATTCCATTTTATTAACTGGCTTGTTCCAGCTTCCCATATTTCGCTTCCATTTGGAGATGTAACAACAATATCCTGTGGTATTTGATCGTAAATAACAAACGATTGGTCCGACTCATCAGCGGGATTGCCGTCTACTGCATTACTAACTCTAATTTTGCATAAAGCAGAATTGATTACAGGAATGCTGTTCCATAAGTATAAACCATTATTCGGTGTACTTTCTGAAATCGTATTCCACGTTGCTCCATTATTAGAACTAAATTCTATTTTAACATCTTTTATGCTGGAACTAATTGTTGTTTTATGTAGAAGGTTTGCATTTGCTATATCCTCAAAACTAACCTTCAAATCTTTTATGCTTTTGAATGTTTTAATTCCTTCTTTAAGATTAGTTTTTTTAATTGCGCCATTTGGAACATTCCCACCACCTGCTGAAGTCCATTTAATATAATTACTTGAACCTGATAGCCAGTATTCTCCGCCATTTGGGGATATAACAACAATGTTAGGTTGAGGTGTAATTGTAAAAACAGTGTCGCTTTCTGCGCTTGGGTATCCATCAACTGCATCAGAAATTCTTACTTTTGCATTTGTTGAATTGGTTATAGGTACCGGGTTCCAAATATAAAAACCATTGCTTGGAGTGCTGGCAGCAATTGTTGCCCATTCAACTCCGTTGTTTGTTGTATATTCAATTTTAACATCAGATACTTGCTGGCTGTACCACGTAATTATCTGGCTTGAATTACTTGACCAGATCTCATTACCAATCGGACTGGTAACTTTTAATGTTTGTGCTAAAGTGATTGTAAAAGATGAATTACTTACATCAAAAAGAGTGTCTGAACCAGTATCACTTATTTTTAACAAGCACGCTATGGAGGGGAAGTTTGGAATTGGAGACCATTCAAATTTTCCACTATCTGCAACAGTGCCGGCTGTTATGATATTCCAAGTTGAGCCATTATTAGTAGAGAATTCTATTTTAACATTGCTTATCCCGGTTGATGTCCATTTAACATCAAACATTTTACCAACAAAAAGAACTTCACCGCCATTGGGATTTAGAAGTGCTAAACTCTTTTTGTTTGTTTCAACAATTTTGAATAAGTCATCGCTTTCATCAGTTAATTTCAATGTATCTAACGTAGTTATTTTTATTTTGCATTGTTCTGATTTTGTGTTTGGAATCGGGGACCAGGTAAAACTGCCATCATTACTTGTAGAACTTGTTAAAGTAAGCCATGTGGATCCGTTATTTAGCGTATATTCAATCTTAAGGCTTGATGCAGTATTGCTTGACCAGGTAATAACCTGGCTTGTACCTACCATAAAGTTCTCACCACCGTTCGGTGAAGTAATCTTCAATGTCGTTTCAGTTGGAGTTTCCGGTTCTGTTGTTGATTTGCAGGTAAGTCCAATAAGTACAATTAATGCAATCATCGAAAAGTATAATAAGCGCTTCATAATTTCCTCTATGAAATTATTTTTGTAAAATTAAGATAGCTATTTATTGCCGGTATTATCGAACATTTCGTTTTTTAGTTAAACTGAAATAAAATGTTCTGATCAATAAAAAAAAATACTACGATAGATAAAATATTACCACAAAATTCTATAGCTGAATATAGTATATTTTAAGAAAATTAACATTAGAAATTAGTTGTGGTTTGAACTTGAAATAGGTTCGGTTTAGTATTGTGGAAAGTAATTAACCTGGATTGAAATAAATCCAATCAATATTTTTATAATGTGAATATTAATCTAATACTTTCATTATAAGTTTTTTATTTTGATTTACAAATCTCCACTTCTTAACTTTGACATAAATATTAACAACTTTGTGAGATACATTAAATGAAAACGATTTTTATTGCAAGTCTCTTTATTGGTGTTTCAATTTTCATAATTTCCAATAAAATCATTGCACAGGAAGAAGTAAAAGATGATCTGGTATTTAAATATGAGGAGCTAACTTCACCTGATTTTAAGGATGCGGTAACTAAATCTGAAGGTACAGTTATTATTCCATTTGGGATTTTAGAGAAGCATGGACCACATCTTCCACTTGGCACTGATTTGTTAGATGCAAGAGAGCTTTCCATAAGAGCAGTCAATAGTGAATACTCAATAATTTTTCCACAATATTATTTTGGACAAATCTTTGAGGCTAAACATCAACCAGGAACAATTGCATACAGCAGTAAAATAATATGGGATCTGCTTCAGGAAACCTGCTCTGAACTTTCCCGGAATGGATTAAAGAAAATAATTATTGTGAACGGACATGGTGGTAATAATAATTTTCTGAAATATTTTTGCCAGGCTCAGTTAGAGAGTAGGAAGGATTATGCCGTTTATTTATACACGCCAACTAACGATCCTGTAGTTGAAAAAAAAATTGCAGAGATGCGTAAAACTACGGGGGATAATCATGCAGGTGAAACGGAAACAGCTACAATGTTAGCGAATAGACCGGACTTAGTTCAACTTGATAAATCTAATAGTCAGAGTGGTGAAGATCAAAATCGTTTAGGTGATTTCAAAGATGGGTTTACCGGGATATGGTGGTATGCAAAATATCCAAATCATTATGCCGGCGATGGAAGTAAAGCTACTAAGGAATTGGGTGAATTTATATTAAATACCAGTGTGGTTCAACTAACAAAATTTATTAAACAAGTAAAGCAGGATACAAAAGCATTAGAGTTGCAGAAAGAATTCTTTAATGAAACTGAAAATCCGCTGAAGACAAAAGATAAATAGTTTGTTTATTCATTCTAATTAAACATTAGCACTTTACAGTTGAAGTGCTGTAGCGTGTTAATTGACAAACTGTTAATGTATCTGTATATTTGTACCACAAAATACATCGCGGGGTGGAGCAATTGGTAGCTCGTCGGGCTCATAACCCGAAGGTTGTAGGTTCAAGTCCTGCCCCCGCTACAAAGAAAAAACTTAAGTCCTTGTAACTGAAATGGTTGCAAGGATTTTTTGTTTTTTACATACACATTAAATGCAAAACCGTTGATTTTATTGCCTGGTTTAATGCTTGTATCTATTTAATTATTTACTGGTTAGCTGTAAGAAATAATTCTCTTTCTTTTTTGATCAATCGTGAGAGGCAATGAAATAACTAGTGGGTATTATCTTTCATAAGTCTGATTAGGTTCCAATGCTTTATTAGGGGAGAGGTAATTAGCCTATCTTTTATCATTAGTATCAATATTTAAATTGGTTTGTGTTGGAAATACTTTTAAATAAATAAACTTTATATTTCAGGAGCGAAATGTTGTCCTCATTGTTACTATGCATTTTAGTCGAAGACTAATTTTATTAGTTTAATTAAGGGAAAGATTTTTGAATAGAATATTTGCATTTATAATTTTTGTAAACATTGTTGGCATTACAAACGCACAATGGGATTGGCAAAATCCATTACCACAGGGAAATTTGCTTAATAGCGTAACATTTATTTCTACAACGACGGGCTGGGCTGTCGGAAATGAAGGCACTATTATAAAGACGACAAACGGTGGTTCAACATGGACTTCACAATCGAGTGAAACCACAAACCATTTGTGTGGTGTCACTTTTATTGATGAAATCAATGGGACAGCTGTTGGTTGGAACGGTACAATCATAAAAACTACTGATGGAGGAATAAACTGGAATAAACAAGAAAGTGACCCTACGCTCATTGTTTACGGAGTCTCTTTTGTCGATACGGATAATGGGCTTGCAGTTGGTTGGAATGGTATAATTATAAAAACAACAAATGGTGGAAAAACATGGGAATTACAACATAGTGGGACAACAAATGCTTTATTAAGCGTTTCTTTTATCGACTTGAATAATGGGATTGCTGTCGGTGTTAATGGTACAATTCTAAAAACCATAAATGGTGGAAAAACATGGGAACTACAACCAATTGGAACAACAAACAATTTAACTGGAGTCTCATTTACAGATGCAAATAACGGGACATCTGTTGGTGCTGCTGGTCCAATCCTAAAAACAACTAATGGCGGAACAACATGGACTTCACAATCCAGCGGAACAACAGAATATTTATTTGGAGTCTCTTTTATCGATGCAAATAATGGAACAGCTGTTGGTTCTAACGGAACAATCCTAAAAACCATTAATGAAGGAATAACTTGGGATAAACAATTTAGTGGAACTACGCTCGATGTTTACGGCGTTTCTTTCACTGATGCAAATAATGGAACTGTCGTCGGTATGAACGGTACTATCATTAGAACTACAAATGGTGGTATAACATGGGAATTACAACCAAGTGGAACAATCAATTATCTATATGATATATCTTTTACTGATACAAATAATTGCATAGCAGTTGGCGATAATGGAATAATACTTAAAACTACAGACAAAGGAAATCACTGGATAAAACAAATAAGTGGTATGACAAACAAATTACTTGGTGTTTCCTTTACAAATAAAAATGATGGGATCGTCGTTGGTTCCGGAGGTACAATCCTTAAAACAACAGACGGTGGAATAACTTGGAAACAACAAGAAAGTGGAACTACAAATTATTTGTTTGATGTCAGCTTTAGTGATGTAAATGATGGGATAATAGTTGGTTCAAATAGTGTTATTCTTAGAACAACCAATGGAGGTATAACATGGAATAAGCCTTTCATCGATGCAACCATTTCCTTTTATGGGGTCTCATTTATCTCTCAAAGTGGGAAAAGTGTTGCAACTATTGTTGGTTTGTATGGAGCAATATTCAAAAGTACAAATGGTGGAGTAGACTGGAAATACCAATTAAGCGGTACAGGTCGTATTTTGAATAGTGTCTCTTTTACCGATATAAATAACGGGACAGTTGTTGGTCTTAATGGGACAATCTTAAGAACAACTAATGGGGGACTAACTTGGATTATGCAAACAAGTGGGACAACAAACGATCTATTTGGAGTCTCCTTTACCGATGCAAATAATGGGACTGCTGTTGGTGATTATGGCACAATCTTGAAAACTACAAACGGAGGAACAATCTGGACTTCACAATCAAGTGGAACAGAAGAATATTTGCATAGTGTTTCTTTTAAAGATGCAAGTAATGGGATAGTTGTAGGTGATCATGGAACAATTCTAAGAACCACAAATGGTGGTGCTACTTTCGTCGGTGAAGAAAATAGCAGCACTAAACCACAAGAGTTTATACTTGAACAAAATTATCCCAATCCATTCAACCCACTCACAACTATTCGATATCAAATCCCTCATGTAGGATTTGTCTCATTAAAAGTTTATGATGCACTGTGCAGAGAAGTGGCTACGTTAGTGAATGAAGAAAAACTAAAGGGATATTATGAAATGGAATTTGATGCTAACAATCTTTCAAGCGGAATTTATTTTTATCACCTGAGAACAGATGATTTTATCCAAACTAAAAAGATGATATTGTTGAAGTAAAGAATGAATAGCCTCCTCCATCGCAGATGTCATTTATAAAAATATTTAACAAACCCCTTGATTTATTTTAATATTATCATTTTCTTAACCGACCTGTAACTTTCTTTCCCACTAATTGATGATGCATTCATTGAATAGAAATATATACCCGAGGATAATTTAGATCCATCGAATGTTGTCTGATATTGACCAGCTTGTCTGATGCCATTTACTAATTCCTTAACAATTTGTCCAATCGAATTGTAAACAATCACTTTTATATTACTTTCAAAAGGAAGAGAATATTTTATGGTTGTGCCTGGATTAAAAGGATTAGGAAAATTTTGTTCGAGTACAAATTCCTTTGGTAAAACTTTTTCCGATTTTATTTCTATACTTGTTAATATATTTGATTTACCAGGTGAACCGCCTGCCAGTGTTGATTTTGTCCAATTGTTTGGTTGTGAATGATCCTTTTTTGGATCAATAATTATCAGGCTGTATCCTTTTCCATCTGCTTCAACAGGCCATGGCAACGAATTTTTATAGGCAACACTATCAATTATTTGTCCAGTTGATTTGAAAACGCGAACCTGGTCATTATTCCCAAATCCAAAAGGAATGTTTCCAGAAAAATTTTTCACATCAGGATAAATTTGTTTGAATGTAATTGAATCCTCACACACAACCCAGTATCCTCCTGCTGGAATTATCGTATTGGATGGGATTTGAAACGAATGTGTGCTGTCTTCATCTTTAATAATCCAACCAGAAATATCCTGGTCTTCTGCCTTTGGATTATACAGCTCAATCCAGTCCTTGGAATTCATAGCAGACGAAGCGTTATACATTATTTCATTAATCACCAAAGAACTTAAATTGATTTCTGAAGAATCAATTCTTCCCAAATTTGTTCCGCGAATTCCCATATTGATTCCCGGCGAGCCAGATACAAGATAATAGTATGGATCGAATTGCGGCACACCAGTAATGCAATCAGGTGAATTATTATAGTCGGCATCATTTGTCATTGAATAAGAAATATCAAGAGCGCCAGCAAGCGGAGCGTGGGTGCTGTTAAGGTAGTTCCAAATATTATCTTTGTTATTATAAATGATAGAGTTAGTTACTTTCATAAAATCTTTATAAGTCCAATCATAACTATCGCCAATTCTTAAACCAACATTATTATCAACAGCAACGCAATGATCTATAAATACAAATGGACCTTTGTTAACGCCGCTTTCAGTCCATCCAGCTTCAAATCCCTGATCGTTTTTTAGAGAAACTGTATTAAATATTTTTACCGTATCACCACCTGATGCAGCAACACCTTCATGAATAAAATCTTCCAGCCAGCAGTTTGAAATTTTAAGTCTTGCATAATGATGATCAATCGCATCATCTTTTCCGGTAATAAAATAGCAGTGATCAATAACTGAGAATTGTGGATAATTCGGATTAACAAAATCGATGTGGAATCCATCTGTATCAATGTCCTCAGTATAAATGTGGTCATCATTCGGAAGATTCATCAAATGGCTGTCTTTGTAACTTAACAACACACGATGAAATTCTCCACCCAACCAAACAAAAGATGTAACACAATTAGTTACATTTACTTTGCTATCCTGTGCGCCAAAAACTTTACCGGGTGAATACAAAAAGAAACATTCATCAAAATTAAATTCAGAATTATCCTTTCCGAAAAAAATATGCTGATGACCTGTATGCCAACCATCGCTTGTTGGATTGCCTTTGGATTGATCGCCGCCTCCGTTAAGAACAATGCAATATCGGAAAGAAGCTACACCAGTTTTAAATTCCATTCCGCCCCAGGGCTCAGTCCATTTTTCAGAAGTAATTACAACTGGTTCATTCTCTGTTCCTTCAACAGTTATTTTACCTTGCACATTAAAATTAATATACTTTTTAACCACAACCCAGGTACCTTGTTTTATAATTAAATTACAACCTGCAGGAATATTTAAATTCCCAGTTATTAACCTGTCTGCCGTGTTATCCCACACAACATCACCAATTGGAAGAGTACCTGAGTAGGAGGTTGTTGGAATGGAAGAGATCTCAATTGTCTTTTGATTTGGTTGTGTGTTCCCATTTTGAACACTTAAAACAAAATCCGATGTAGAATTGATTTGAACAACACCGGTACCTGCACCACGTTTTATTTTTATAGTAGTATCAGTGTGCGCTCCATTAAATAATATTTGCATCGGTGTCTGGTCAATAGGATTTATTTCCCAGTTATCGTCCCGCAACCGCACAATAAAAGGAAAATGTTGTCCGGGTCTAATTCGTTTTGGAGTTATAAGTTCTGCATTAGAATTCCCCAACTTTGTAAAAATAGCTGCCAGAGTTTTATCTCCCGTTAAATTCAAAGTGATGGATTGGTTTGATGGTAATGAAGGATCTGACCATCCTACAAAACGGTAACCGGTGGATGGAATAGCTGTTACAGTAACCGGAATATTCTTAAAGTAATTTCCTGTCCACGGAAATTGACTAATGTTAACGGAATTGATTTGTATTGTTCCTTTACCACTGGAAATATCAACTGATAATTCTGCCAGTCCATTAAGATGAAAATAATTGTTCATTTGTTGACGAACAATAGCTGGTCTTTGACTTGCAAAGTTTCTAAGATAGTCGACATTCTCATTCCATTTGGTAACACTATTATTCCACTTGCTAACTTCAGCCGGAATTTCTGGAGAAATGCTTTGCGCAAGCGAGTCAATGATTGAGTTTACATTCGAAGCTGAAAAAGTTGTATTTAATAAATCCGCTATTCGATTAATAAATTTAATTTTATAAGATTGATTCTGTAAAAGTTTTTTTGTTATCAGGTTATCTAAAAATAATCCTACCGGATTATACTGATTAGTAAAACCATTCCAGTTAACATCATTATAAGAGCGGTCAGCATCCCAGATAGTCCATTGCCATTTAGCTGCATCAGTTTTTTCTCTGAACATAAAAACACCATATCCCCACGTATTATATTCTGAACCATTAACCAAAGCCTGAAGAGTTGTAAAGTTATCTAAGTCTAAAATCTTTCCAGCTTCAACAATTTTCTCATCACTTACAAAAGTATTATTCTGAAAAAAGCTTACCAATTCCTGCCATTTATTCCGGTTGCCATAAACAAGTTCCGTAGAATCCCATCTTGTTCTAAAAATATCCATATCCAAATATTTTAAATGATCAGTGATAAAGTCGAAATCAATACTTTCTTTTATATCGTAGATTCCATTAAATTTTTCATTCAAGTACAAAACACAAAAACTGCTTTGCGGAGTTAATCCACCAGTTTGCCTCCATAACTCAGTTACAATCGGATCGCGGAGCAAATTCGCAGTAGCATTTTTTCCATCGGAAGTTGGTTCCATGCTATCATCGTAACCGGCTCTAAACACAAGTTGATTAAATGACTCAACCAAATCATTTGGATAAAGTTGATAGTTCAGCATGTCTTCACCATATCCTTTCCGAAAATAAGCACGGAAAGATTTTTTCTTATAATCGTTTGGTCCAGTGTTTCCTTGTATTCGCAATCCAGCCGGAGAGTGGAATTCAAGAGATTTGTTTCTGAAATATTCTAACTCAGCAAACCTTTCCCATTCTCGCCCATCTTTATTGTTAACATAAATTCCTGTGGCAGGATCAAACAAATTTTTAGGATCAGTCATTAATGTAAGAACCGGCAAGGAATGATTTGCATTAACAAAAAACGTTTTGCTAATAATTTGGCTTGGCAGTAATCCAGGATTAATTGTTCTTGCTTTGAAAATTGATGTCTGACTAATTTGTACAGGAACTGTGTATTTAGATGATGTCCCAGATGGATCCGATCCGTCGAGCGTGTAGAAGATATTATCAGTATTTATATTTGGAGTAACTGAAACTGTTACATTGTTCGTATAAAATCCAGAGGCTTGTTCTATGCTGGGAGGATTTGCAAAACCAGTAAAACCTTGTTGATTTTTAGAACCATGAGAATTAATAATAAAATAATTCCAGTTTGCATAGCCGTCTGGAAAACGTCCGAATGAAATATCTCTAAATTGATTTTGATAAGTAATGCTATCAAGAATTGTTGTACCATCTTTGTCAATTAAAAAAATCTTTTCCTTTTCATTATCCAGCTTAAAGTTAAGATGAACTGCACCTTTCCCAGGTTTTCCATCGGCATAAAGAATTAAAAATCCTTTTGCCGGGATGGTTGTTAAACTTGGCTGTCCGGATGGTATCTTCCAGAAATTAATTGATTGAAGATCATCCGACAGATAATAGCCAGTAAGATCGATTGGCGCATCGCTGGAATTATAAATTTCTATCCAGTCTTCGTATTCACCAAGAGGATTTTTATATGATAATATATTGTTAGCCATAAATTCATTTATAAATAATTGTGAACTCTGGTTTTCTCTAATTAGCGGGGATTTATTTGTTAAAGAATGAATCTCTTGTGGAAATACGCTGCTGGCTAATATTGAGAATGAAATAATTATAAAGAGCAATTTTGTTTTGGACATTATTTTCATTTCCAATTTTGTGAATGAGTTAATTTATAACTGATAATTGTCTTAAGAAGTAAGCTTGATTAAATTCCCAAATACTTCTCGCAAATATTTTGTCTAACAATAATCGTTAGAAAGATAACTTTAAGGAGATAGAAATACCACACTATTTAATCGCATTGAATTTGAAAAATATTCTCTGGAAAACTTTATTCTTCTTTTCATCCATTTTTTCTTCTTTCAATTTCATCTTAATTAAATTAAATTTCCGAAAGGAATAATTAAAAGGGCTGATGCTTAAATCTCTTCAAATACAAGACTATGCTCTGATTGAAAAAATCAATGTTGATTTTGGCGCAGGATTGAATATTATAACCGGTGAAACCGGTGCTGGTAAGTCCATCCTGATAGATGCCATGAGTTTGCTGCTTGGAGAACGAGCGACCACTGAAGTAATTAGAAAGTATGCTTCTAAAACAGTTGTGGAAGGAATTTTTGATGTAACTGGAAACGATAACGTAAAAAAGCTGATTGAAGAGAATGATTTGGAAGTGCAGCCTGAATTAATAATGCGGAGAGAAATCTCTCTTAAAGGTTCTAACCGATGTTTTATAAATGACACTCCGGTTTCTCTTTCATTGATTAAGGATGTAGGAAATTTTTTAGTCGATCTTCACGGGCAGCATGAACATCAATCACTGCTGCGAAGTGAAACGCATATTGAAACCTTGGATGACTTTGGAAATTATAAAGATGATTTGATTGAGTATAATTCAAGAAGGCAAAATTTACTTTCCTTGTTGAACGATTTAAAAATCTTAAAAGCTAAGGAAGCAATACTTAGCGAAAAGAAAGAGTTTTATGCCTATCAAATAAAGGAGATTGATTCCGTTTCGCCAGTTGAAGGCGAAGAAGAAAAATTGGTTGAAGAATTAAAAATTCTTGAAAATGCAGAACGGCTTCTGCAATCAACAAATGAGATTTACCAAAATATATACGACAAAGATAACGCCGTATATAATTCTTTGGTAAAAATAAAAAATGAATTGATTGAATTAGCTAAAATTGATAAATCATTTTCTGATTCCAGAGATGAATGTGAATCAGTCCTAACTCAAATAAAAGATATAGCTGAGTTTGTAAGAACCTATAAAGAAAAAATTGATTTGGAACCGGAACGATTGGAAGAAGTGAGGGACAGATTAGGTGCAATAAGCTTGTTAAAGAAAAAGTATGGCGGATCTTTAAAAAGTGTAATTGAGCATAGATATAAAATTGGTGAAGAGTTCAATCTTGCAGAAAATTTTGCTCAGAGAATTTCGGAATTGGATAATGAAATAATAGAAGTGCAGAATGAATGTGGAAAGGTTGCTGGTCGTTTATCAAAAAAGCGTTTGGAAACTTCTCAGATCATCAAATCGGAAGCTATAAAAGCATTAAGCTTTCTTGGAATTTCTGATGCGCAGTTTGAAGTAAAGATTGAACAACAATCAGCAGAACCGTCTGACAATTTTATTTTGTTTAATAATAAAAAATACAAATTCAATAATCGTGGAATTGATGAAGTTGAATTTTATATTTCTACTAACAAAGGTGAAGATCCAAAACCGCTTGTAAAGGTAGCCTCTGGTGGTGAGGTTTCCCGAATTATGCTTGCCTTAAAGTCCATCCTTGCCAAGAACGAACAACTTCCGCTCCTTATCTTTGATGAAATTGATACCGGAGTAAGCGGACGAGTTGCACAAAAAGTTGGGCTGAATCTTAAATCGTTAGCTTCTTTTCATCAGATAATTGCAATCACACATTTGCCGCAAATCGCCGGATTAGCGGACCATCATTACGGTGTTGAAAAAATTCAAAACGAAGAACGAGTAACGAGTTCGATAAGGAAATTATCAAAAGAAGAAAGAGTTCGCGAAGTTGCAAAACTTTTAAGCGGCGAAGAGATCACAACTGCAAGTCTTAAAAGCGCTAAAGAATTGATGGGAATATGAGAAAATTTATCTTGAATCATTTAATATGAAACACCAATGTTAAAACCATCTACGAAGATGATATTCTTAATAATGATTTTTGTACACACAAAAAGGGAAGATTTAAGCTTAGTGTAAAAAAAGGGATCTGGATTACATATAACGTTTTTTGTTTAAGTGATTCTAACTAAACTATTTCCACTTTACGATATAGTATATTGCAATCTGCTTCCTGACAAAAATTCTAAGGGAACTAATATTGAAGAAAATAAGTTGTGGAATTTTAATATATCGCATTGAATTGAAAAAATTGAAATTGTTTCTAGTTCACCCAGGCGGTCCATTCTTTAAAAACAAGGATGATGGACATTGGGGAATTCCTAAAGGTGAAGTGCATGATGGTGAAGATTATTTGATCTGTGCTTTGCGCGAAGTAAAGGAAGAAATTGGAATTGATTTTAATGGCAGAGAATTTCTACCACTTGGATCAATCATTCAAAAAAATGGCAAAGTGGTTCATGCCTGGGCTTGTGAAGAAAATTCTGATTTTAAAGTTGATAATTCCGGAAGTATGGTGGAACTTCAATGGCCCCCGCTTTTTGGTAAAAAGATTCGATTCCCGGAGATTGATCAGGCACAGTTTTTCTCAGTACAGGATGCAAGGAAAAAAATAAAAGCTGCACAAATAAAATTGATTGAGAGGTTGGAACTTCATTTACAGAATCTCGGATTGTTGGAGTGATGGAAAGATTAGTTTCTTGAAAAACTAAATTATACTTCATTCATTCAATAAAAATTGAATCGGAAATAAAAAGATCAAGATCAAGAGCAGAGTTATTTCTTAGTTAGCATAAGTTCGTTTGTTTACTGTTTATTTGTACTAATTTCTGATTATAGAGAGGAAATTTTTTGAAAGAATCCGCCTTATATGTACATATTCCATTCTGCGACCATAAATGTATTTACTGCGATTTTTATTCTATTGTTACAAAAGATAATGTTGCAAATTATCTTGGTGCAATTACAAAAGAGATAATAAATTATTCTAATGAATTTCAGAAAGGAAGAAATTTTACTTCAATATTTTTCGGCGGTGGAACACCATCGCTGATGGAACCTGATTATTTAGGTGATTTAATTTCCTGTCTTAAAAATTATTATCCTGTTTCAGATGATGCCGAAATTACTCTTGAAACTAATCCCGGTACAGTTGATAAATCAAAACTTAAAAAAATTAAGGAAGTTGGATTTAATAGAATTAGTATTGGTGTGCAATCCTTTAATGATGATGAATTAAAATTTCTAACAAGAATACACGACAGACAATTAGCTTTAACAACAATCAACGATGCTTCGGAAGTCGGCTTCGAAAATATTAGTATCGATTTGATTTTTAATATCCCGGGGCAAACTAAGGATATGTGGCTTAGAAATCTGGAAACAGCAGTTTCTCTGCCCATCAAACACATCTCCGCTTACAGCTTAATCCTGGAAAAAGGAACGATCTTAAATAAAATGGTTCTTGATGGTAAAGTAGAATTGCAGGATTCTGATTATGAAGGAGAGATTTATCATTTAACTATGGATTACCTGAATAAAAAAGGATTTATCCAGTACGAAGTTTCTAATTATGCAAAAACAGGTTATGAATGCAGACACAATAATTCTTATTGGCATTACAAAGATTATCTTTCCTTTGGTACTTCTGCGCATTCATTTATAAACGGTAAAAGATGGTGGAATTTCTCCAGCTTGAAGCATTATCTTTTAAGCATCGATGAAAAAGGTAAGGCAATGGCAAACTCAGAAATATTAACCGAAGAGCAAATGTTAAGCGAATATGTAATGCTTGCGCTGCGCAGCGATGGACTGAATCTTAATGGGTTGAAAGAGAAATTTGGCGATAAATGGTTGAATGAAAGTATGACAAACATAAAATCACTTGAAAGAAAAGGTTTGCTTCATATTAAAAAGGATATGATAACACTTACACAAAAAGGTTACGCTTTATGTGATAAGATTCTGGAAAAGATTTTATAAGAACTAAGAGTTTAAAATTATTACCATTTACTATATTTTTGAAACTAATTTGATGCATTTATTTGTTTTGATTTTGTATTTACAAACAAAATAATTTGGAGGATCTTAATGCCTATTCGTAAAGCAACAGCAATTTGGAATGGTGACTTGTTAAAAGGTGATGGCACTTTAAAAACTGAAACAGGCACCGTTAATAGTAAATATTCATTCACTTCAAGATTTGAAGAAGGAGTTGGTACTAATCCGGAAGAACTGATTGCAGCAGCACACGCGGGATGTTTTTCTATGGCACTATCCGGTGGATTAGCAAAAGCAGGGTTTACTGAAATAAAAATTACTACTGAAGATAAAGTGTACATTGAAAAGGGAAGTGATGGATTTTCCATTACAAAGATAGAAGTTTTTACTGAAGTAGAAGCACAAGGAATTGATGAAGCTAAATTCCAGGAAATTGCGGATGCAACAAAAAAAAGCTGTCCGGTTTCCAGGGTGTTGACTGGTACAGAAATAATACTTCATGCAAAATTAAAAGTATAAACTATTGTTAGGGCGAATCAATTATTCGCCCATACTTTAAGTTACTACTTCAACCGGAGATAATTCTGATAAGTAATTTTCAATCGTTTCCTTTAGGCAATTGCCGGATAAGTTAGCAATATTATCATGGGACCGGACAATGTCATCCAAAATTTTATCCTGTCTTTCTTTTATCTTAATAACTTTTGCCAGCGGTGTATGTGTAAAAGCAATTAGCACATAGGATGGTGTCCACTTTCCAGTGAACAGTTCCCAAATTTTTCTTTCTAATTCCCACTTCAACTGATAAGTATGATCCGGACTGGCTCCGATGCTGTTAAAGTTGTTAAATGATAATTCTGCCATCGCATCTGTATCTGGCTTTCTAAGCGGACTGTACATTTCAAAAGTTCTGGTGAAATCAAGGTTATTCTTTTTTAACAAATTTATAAAAAAAGTACAATCTTCAAAACCAATGTTCATTCCCATTCCATAAAAAGGAAGAATTGCATGACTTGCATCCCCTATTAGTAGAACTTTGTCTTTATAATTCCAGGGTGAGCCATTTACTGTTGTTAATGTAGAAGCAGGATTCTTGAAATAATCCTCCTTCAAATTTGGCATAAGAGGAATGACATCCGGAAAATTTGAATTAAAATACTGCATTAAAGTTGCCTCACTGTTTATTGCTGCAAGTGAGTTTTCACCATCTAACGGCAGGAATAATGTACAGACAAATTCTTTTTCTATAGTTGGGAATGCAACAAGAACTCCATCTTTTCTGGGCCAGGAATGAAGCGAATTACCATGAAGTGCAAAATCACCTAATTGATTAGCAGGTATTTGTAATTCCTTATAACCATAAGAAAGAGTTGTTCGTGTAAAGTTTAACAGACCCTTATTAGTAAGCAATTCGCATACATTTGAGAAAATACCATCAGTACCAAAAATTCTTGTATAATTTTTTTGGATTGATTGATCAGTTTTAATATCCTTTAAAAAAATATCACCGGTATCTGGATTTAAATTAACACATTCATGCTCAAAATAAATGTTCACCTTTCCGGTTGCCATTGCAGCATTAATAAGAGTAATGTTAAGATATTTTCTATTTATGGTATTGATGGCTTGCGTGCCATCTCCATACTTGTATGTTTGTATTGTCCCATCACATAAATGAACCATTCGACTATGTTTTGGATTTGCATTTTTCCTTACCTCATCATAAATCCCAGCCTGTTTTAATGCTTTCCAACCTCTTGCAGAAATAGACATTGCTATAGTTCTACCGCGTGTTAGAGTATCTTGTCTTGGATCTTTTCTTTTATCAAAAATATCAATGTCAAATCCAAGTTGAGTTAAAAGAATTGATAGTAAAGAACCAACCAAGCCGGAGCCAACTATGCAAATCTTTTCTTTACCATTATTATGGAATTCGTCAGTAACCATTTTCATCCCTCGCTTTATATATCCGTTTAAACTGTTTGATCTTTTAAAAGTTAAATAAAATTTCACGATGCGTGTTTCATTGCCCTTTACTTAAAATATAATAGTATCAGGTAGAAAAGCAAAATATTTTAATAGTTTGATTCTTGATTTTACAGTTTTGTGATTTTTACCACTTTTGTCTGAAACGATGAAGTTATTTACTCAAAATAATTGTTTCGTTTTTCCAACCCGGTTGTAGTGGTGGCTTTTAAGATTAAGAACTGAATCATAATATTTGTATTTTAGCATTGCCTTTTAATACTGTAATGTTTTAATGAAGTTCATTAAGGAAGTTTTATGAAACAAATAATCGCACTTTTTTTACTTTTCCATACACTGGAAGTTTTCGCTCAAACAATAACCCCGATTGGACAGCCCCAATTGCTTTTTTCCAATAACGGGGAAACTTTTATTTCACCAAAATTTTCTGTTGATGGAAAGAATTTAGCATTTACTAAAGAAAATTTCCTCGGAATTTATGTTTATAATTTTCAAAATAAATCAACTAAACAAATAACTGATGAACCAGCCGCCGGTTACGGATATTCCTGGTCAGCAGATTCCAAATCAATATTAGCGAGAGTTAGCAGATTTGAGGATAAGAAAGAAATTAGTGCTGTTAAACTCTTCCAAATTGATGAAATGGTTGAAAAAATACTAATAGATTATCGTTCTTCTACTTCAGGTTTACCAAGATTCATTTCCTCTGATAGACAAATTATGTTCCCTGGCAAAAATAAAATGGAAATTATTAACACTGGAATCAAAAATTCCAACCTGGGAAAATCAATTTTCCCAGATAAAGAATTATGGCAGGAAGGCACAGAAATATATTACGGTAATCCTTTAACAAATGAATTTGTAAAACTTGATCCAATTCCTGGTGCTCAATACATTAATCTCGTTTTATCACCCGATAAAACAAAAGCTGCATTTGAGGTTTATGGCGGGAATATGTTTTCAATGAATATTTCTGGAATCGGTTTAATTGATTTAGGAAAAGGAGAAAGACCACAATGGTCGCCGGAAAGCAATTATTTAGTTTATATGAATACACAAGATGATGGTCACCAGTTTTTAGCTTCAGATATATTTACAATAAAGAGCGATGGAACGGAAAAAACTCAAATCACTTTTTCTGATGATATGATCGAGATGAATCCTTGCTGGGCTCCGGATGGAAGAAGGATTGCTTTTAATGATATGAAAAGCGGCTCGATTTATCTAATTGAAATTACCAGATAACTTACTTAAGGAATATTGAAATGAAGTTTTTATATAAATTATTGTTTATCAAATTTGTTCTGATTAGTTCCTTATTTGCACAGGTAACAGGTTTGAGCGGCTGGAATATCTTTTTGGATCCTGGACACAGCCAGAATGAAAATATGGGTGTTTATAATCTTTCGGAAGCAAAAAAGAATCTTAGAGTGGCGATTTATCTCCGCGATTTATTATTAAATACAACTGATATTGACACAGTTTATTTATCGCGCACAAACGATCAGGAGAGTGTTGGTTTAAGTCAAAGATCAAGCTTAGCAAATCAGCTAAATACACAATGGTACCATTCAATCCATAGCGATGCAGGAGATCCTAATTCTACAAATACACTTTTATTATGGGGCATGTATTACAACGGAACGGAAAAAGTTCCTAATGGTGGAATGGCAATGAGTGATATTATGGTAAAACTACTTACAGATGCCATGCGATGTAAAACATCCGGTTCGATTGGTGATTGTCATTTTTATGGTGCGTGTACACAAGATTGGATTGGTCCATATCTCCACGTAAACAGAGAAACAATCATGCCTTCGGAATTAAGTGAAGCCGGTTATCATACAAATCCAGGGCAGAACCAACTTAATATGAATGCTGAATACAAGAAACTTCAAGCTTATTCTTTGTACTGGTCAATCCTTGATTACCATAAAATAGCCCGTCCACAAGTGGGCATCTGTGCTGGAATAATTTCTGACCTTGAATCAGGATTGGCAATAAACGGTGCCGTTATAAAGATTGGCGATAAAATTTACACAACTGATACCTACGAATCGGTTTTTAAAAATTATAGTAATGATCCAACTCAATTAAGAAATGGTTTTTACTTTGTTGAAAGTTTGCCAAACGATTCAGTTCTGGTAGAAGTTCAGGCAGATGGTTACATTAATTCTTCTACAAAAGTTTATATCAAAAACGATTTTTTTACCTTCAAAGATATCAAGCTGGTATCATTCACTCCACCTGTGGTTTTATCGGTTATACCTGCGGCTGACTCAATCTACCCCGGTAAGGATAACATAATAATTCAATTTAGTCGCCCAATGAACACATCATCTGTTGAAAGCAGTTTAACGATGCAGCCTTCTGGTTTCATTTCATTTGTATGGAGCGATGGAGATAAAAAATTAACAATTAAAACTGACAGTCTGAAATACAATTTAAACTATTCGTTTACTGTTTCTGGAAATTCTACTGATAAATATGATCATCCTTTTGATGGAAACATTGATGGAATAGGTGGAGATGATTTTTCATTTTCGGTTACAACAAAAGTTCAGGATAGTTTTCCACCAGTAATTATTGATGTTCGACCAGCATCCACCGATATGGAAATTGAAGCACAACCGATCATTTCCGTTTCTTTTAATGAACCACTTAGTACAGCAGGATTATCCGGCAAGATAAAAATTGTTAAAAGTTCCGATCAATCAACAGTAGCCGGAGTGTTAAAATATTTCGTGGTTGGCGAAAAAAGTGTGCTTCAATTTTTCCCGACTTCCGAATTACTACGGGGTGAAGCTTATGAAATAATCGTTTCTCCAAATGTTAGTGATGTATATGGAAATGAAATTCAGAGTGAAAGTAAATTTATTTTTAAACCTGCCTGGTATTTTATGGGTTCAACAATAATTGAAAACTTTGACGGTGCTTTTCTTACAAATTGGTGGCAGCCTCAGCAAAGCGGCACCACAAGTGGAATTCTAACATCGGAAACTAACTTCAATGCCGATAAAAAAATATTTAACTATGTAACCAAAAGTACCCAAAGCATGTGCTTTAATTATGGATGGGACACTTCTGCAAATGAATGGATAATCCGTGAATATCTATCTGGTGGGACACCTAAAAGTGTTCAATTCGATTCGTTCGGCAATTTCTTACAGGTTTATGTTTTTGGTGATGGAAATGGAAATAAAGTTAGATTTTGCGTGAATGATAATGTTGGTGGCGCAACCAGTACATATGAAGTTAGCAAATGGTACAAAGTTGATTGGATCGGCTGGAAATTAATCCAATGGAATTTAACTCAGGATTCTCTGGGAACCTGGATTGGCAACGGTAGTTTGGATGGAAAGTTGAGGTTTGATAGTTTCCAAATGACTTATACTCCAGGCAGCACAAATACCGGCACATATTATTTTGATGATTTGAGAATAGTAAAAAAGGCATGGACAGGTGTTGATGATAATGAATTAGCTTTACCATCAAAATTTTTATTAAAGCAGAATTATCCAAATCCATTTAATCCAACTACGATTATCAGGTATCAGCTGCCGGAAAATTCATTTATAACATTAAAGATTTTCGACGTATTGGGGAGGGAAGTATCAACTTTGGTTGAAGGAAATAAGCAAGCAGGAAGTTATAGTATTAGCTTTGAAGCTAATTCGTTACCGAGTGGAATTTACATTTATCAATTGAAGGCGGAAAAATTTTCTGATAGTAAAAAAATGTTGTTGATCCGGTAATAAGTATACAAATACCTTGCTAATCGAAATAATTATTTATCGTTTATAAATTACAATTATTTTGCGATAATAAAATTGTAATTGATTCAGGTAGATTGGCAAACAGAAAATATTTTTATACATCAACAACGGAGATTTTAATAAAATTAATAAATTCAATTTAAATACTTCTTTAAATGCTGCAAATATGAATTTTAAGTATATAAATAACAATCTTCTTTAATAACTATCCAAGATTTTTATTAAATTTGTCTCCGCTTAAATCAAAGTTATAAACCAGTGTCATTTTTAAAGTAGAATTATTTTATGAAAAAAATCTTATCAGTTCAAACATTCTTTGTCCTTTTACTTGTAAATATATTTGTAATAGCACAAAGCAGTTATTATAATAGCATCAACACCTCCGATCCTGCTTTTATTTCGCAATTACATAATTTAATAAATCCTCACACCGTTATATCATATGACCAATTTGATGAAACCAACATCGCGAATTTTGCTTCGAGAGATACAACTGGTGGAAAGAAAGTTGTAACCTGTGTTTACAGTGGTGAAAACTATGTTTATACTCCACCATTTACGTGGTCTACTTATAGTCGAGAACATACCTGGTGCCAGAGCTGGATGCCAACTGGAGGGGCTGGTACACCACAATATTCTGATCAGCATCATCTGTTCCCAACAAATCAGAATAAAGCGAATGGCGTTAGAAATAACTATCCATTGGGAATTGTAGTGACAGTAACATCCTTTTATTTGGAAGCTAAATTTGGCAAAGATGCATTGGGAAACACTGTTTATGAACCAAGAAATTCGCATAAGGGAGATGCTGCACGTGCATTAATGTATATGGCAGTTTGTTATAACTGGCAATTACCTTCTTTTCAGGATCAAACAGTTTTGAAACAATGGAATCAACAGGATCCTCCGGATGCCTGGGAACTTGCAAGAAACAATTATGTTTATTCAATTCAAAATAATCGTAATCCTTTTGTAGATCATCCCGAATATGCAGCTTATATAAACTTTAGTAATCTTACTTATATAAGTGGTGGGCAAACTCTTGCTATAGAACCGACTAATTATATAACAAATTTTTCTACAGGATCAATAACTGATAATTCAATTTCTTTATCCTGGACGGATGCTCTAACCGGAGATCAAGTTCCTTCAGGTTATCTTATTTTTGCAAGTAACACTAATACTTTTACTTCTCCAGTTGATGGTTTTCCTTATTCAGATGACACAAATTTATCTGATGGATCTGCAACAATAAATGTTTCTTATTCTGGTGCGGATAATTATACTTTTAGTTTACTTACTCCCGGAGTTCCATATTATTTTAGGATATATTCTTATAATGGAACTGGTTCACAAATCAATTATAAAACTGATGTTCCAATTCCATCTGCAACCGCAACAACAACCGGTGGAATTATCTTAGCTGCCGAACCATCCAATTATGCAACTGGTTTTTCAACTAATGCTGTTACAACTAATTCCATTTCAGTTTCTTGGAGTGATGCTTTAGCAGGCGGACAAGTTCCTTCCGGATATCTTTTAATAGGTAAATGTCAAAGTTCATTTAGTGCGCCAGTTGATGGTACAACTTATTCTGACGATGTAAATCTTGCGGATGGTAATGCCATAATAAATATTAGCTATGCAGCAGCGGACAATTATACTTTTCTAAATCTTCCACAAAATACACCATATTATTTCCGACTATATTCTTATAATGGATCAGGTACTCAAATCAATTATAAGTCTGATGGAACAACTCCTTCAACAAACGGATTAACTTCTGGTGGTGGTGGTGCAATTACTGTTCTACTTAGCCAAGACTGGACAAATACAGGAATGATATCTACCAATAATGATTGGTCAGGTGTTTCTGGAATAGTTGGTTATAAAGGGAATGGTTTAACAGCAACTACTGGAGTTGATCCACAGACTATCCTGGTTGATGGTACCACAACTGATATAAATCTTTGGGCAAATCAAACCAATCCAAATACTTATACTTCTGGTGGTATTGCAGAATTTGAAAATTCAAATCCTACAATAGCTTTAAATGGTTCTGGAAGTGCTAATGCCCCGTTCCTTCTATTAAATGTAACGACAACTGGTTATTCAGGAATTACTATTACATATAATGCAAGAGATTTAGATGGTTCTGCTGATAATGCGATTCAACAGGTTGCATTACATTATAGGATTGGAAATACAGGTAATTTCATAAATTTACCGGCTGGTTACATTCCTGATGCTTCCACAGGACCGAGTCTGGCAACCTTAGTAACGCCAATAAATGTTACCTTACCCGCAGATGCTGAGAATAAGTCTTTAGTTCAATTTAGAATTATAACAACAAATGCTGCCGGTAGCGATGAATGGATTGGTATAGATGACATTGTTGTAACTGGAATATTTCAACAGGCAATTGCTACCGAACCAACAAATTATGTTACAGCATTTAGTGCATTATCATTTACAGATCATGCGATTAATCTTGGTTGGACTGATGCGGCATTTGGCAGCCAGGTACCTTCCGGCTACATGATTGTTGCAAATATTACAAATGTATTTTCAGATCCGGTAGATGGAACATTATATACAAATGACCTTAATCTTTCTGATGGATCTGCCATTGTTAATATAAATTATAATGATCCGGATACTTATTCTTTTTCCGGACTTTCTATAACAACAGACTATTATTTCAAAATATTTTCTTATAACGATGTTGGTGGAACCATCAATTATAAAATCGATGGAACCGTACCCCAAGTTACAGTAAAAACAACTGTACCTGTTGAGCTGGCATCTTTCAAAGCTAATTTTACAGACAACAAGGTTGCGCTAAACTGGATTACAACAACTGAAACAAATAATCTTGGATTTGATATTGAACGATCAACTACAATTGATCAACAAACTACTTCCACAAATAGCAATTGGCAGAAAATTGGTTTTGTAAATGGGAAAGGAAGTTCAACTAATATTTCGCATTATCAATTTTTAGATAAAAATTTAAGTGATGGAAAGTATTCTTACCGACTTAAACAAATCGATTTTAATGGATCATATAATTATTCATCGTATGTAGAGGTTGAAGTAAAAACAGAAATGCAATATTCGTTGCAGCAGAATTTCCCTAATCCATTTAATCCAACAACAGCAATTGCTTATACAATTCCCCAGCAAACTTATGTTAAACTATCTATTGTTAATACGCTTGGGGAAACTGTTAAATCAATTGTAAATGAGATTCAGGAAGCTGGGAAACATCATATTTCAGTTGATGGGAGCGATTTAAGCAGCGGAGTTTATTTTTATAAGTTGGAAGCGGGTAATTATTTGAGTATTAAAAAAATGGTACTATTAAGGTAAATTTAGTTGTGTCAAATCAAAAATAAATTTTATTTTGTTTTGGAGAATTTTATTACAATCAGAATTTGATGAAAGACACACTTAGGTTAATTTGTTTTATTCATGTTTGCATAAGAGAAAATGAGAATTAAATGTTCGGATTTATAAAATCGGGTAATAATATTAGCTTAGGTGGCGAAATATTTCAGGAAAGAAAAAGATCGAAAAGAATTTTCTTAATAATTCTTGGAATTCTCTCCTTTATTGTTTTGAATATCATTCTTTACTATTTAACCAATGTTTGATTTTTTACCAATCTGTTAACTTCTAATAAAAATCTGAATTGTAAAGCAATTTTCTAATCTTTATATTTTTATCATCAAAAGAAAGGAAGTGTTGGATAAGAATAATGTTTATATAGAAACCTACGGCTGCCAGATGAATGTTGCTGACACGGAAATTGTAATGGGCATCCTTAAAAATTTCGGCTATCAAATTACAAAAGATGCAAATGAAGCAAATGTTGTTTTATTAAATACTTGCAGTGTACGCGATAATGCTGAACAAAGAATTTATGGCAGATTGGGAAGTTTTAAACAACTTAAAGATAGTAAACCAGGATTAGTGGTTGGAATATTAGGTTGTATGGCAGAACGTCTTCGTAAAGATTTGATTGAAGATAAAAAAATAGTTGATTTGGTAGTCGGTCCCGATGAATATCGTCGTCTGCCGGAATATATTGACGTTGCTTTTAATGGAGAAAAAGGAATTGGCGTTCGTCTTTCCAGAACGGAAACTTATGATGATATTATTCCGTACAGAGAAGATGGATTGCAAGCATGGATTTCTGTTATGCGTGGCTGCGACAAGTTTTGTTCATTTTGTGTAGTACCATTTACTCGCGGTCGGGAAAGAAGCCGTTCAATGCATTCAATTATTGAAGAGATAAAAGAGCTTTCAACCCGCCGGTTTAGAGAAGTTACGCTTCTTGGTCAGAATGTAAATTCATACCTGGATAATGAAAATGATTTTGCTGATCTGCTTTCCGCTTGCTCTTTAGTTGATCCATCGTTAAGAATCCGGTTTACTACTTCACATCCACAGGATCTTTCTGATAAATTACTTCACTCAATTGCTGTGAATAAAAATATTTGCAATTACATCCATCTACCGGTTCAATCTGGATCAAACAGAATTCTTGATTTGATGAATAGAACTTACACGATTGAGCATTATCTTAATCTAATTGAAAAGGCAAAGCAGATTATTCCGGGTGTAAGCTTTTCTACAGATATTATTTCCGGCTTTCCTACTGAAACAGAGGAAGATCATCAGATGACTTTGGAAGTTATTCAACAGGTCCGCTATGATGGAGCTTATATGTTCAAATATTCTCCCCGCGAAGGAACTAAAGCATTCAAACTTGAAGATGATGTTCCCGAAGAAATAAAAGGAAGACGTTTGAGTGAGATTATCGATCTGCAGCAAAAAATTTCTTTCGAGATTAATCAATCGTTAATTGGAAAAGAAGAATTGATATTGGTTGAAGGATTTAGTAAGAAATCCGATTTATTCTTAGCGGGCAGAACTGATTCCAACAAGGTTGTTATTTTTCCGTATGACGATAAAATTAAAGAAGGTGATTACGTTCAGGTGAAAATAAATCGAGCAACTTCCGGAACTCTTTTTGGAAATTTGATTGATATAGTTCTTGCCAGGGAAGAAATAATTCCAATAACTGCTTAGGAATAGGATAATGAATGCAGTAAAAACAGATTTATTCTTATTGTTTTTTTTCCTCATTGCTGTTTCATCTTTTGCGCAGGAAATAAATATTGAAAAACAACTGAAAGAAGTTGAATCCGGTGATTTCAATACCGCTGCCGCTGATTTAGAAACTCTTAAGCAACAATATCCAGACAATCCCTCTGTAATGTATCTGGATGCTTTGTTAACAAAGGATGGAAAGACAGCCACAGAAAAGTACAAATCTATTTGGGGAAAATATCCTACGAGCAAATATGCCGATGCAGTCCTTTTCCAGATTTATTCCTATTATTTTGCTTTTGGAAATTATACAACTGCAAATAATTATTTAGAAAAATTACAAACAAATTTTCCTTCTTCTTCCTATCTGAAAGCAATCGATAATAGAAATGTTGATGAAAAATTAACCATCAGTAATAAAAATGAAAAAGATGAAAATACTAACACGCCTAAATTATTAATAACCAAAAAGGAAGTTTATAAATTCACAGTACAGGCAGGAGCATTTTTAGTACAGGATAATGCTGAAAAACTGAAGAAGACATTTTTGGATAATGGATTTACTTCGGAAGTAAAAGAAAAAAAAATTGGTGGAAGCAACTTCTTTATTGTTAATGTTGGAAAATTTACAACCAACGAGGAAGCAAAAACTTTTCTTTTAGATTTAAGAAAGAATGCTAAAATTGATGGCAGAATTGTTAGCTTAGAATAAAATTATATCCCAATACAGTTCATTGCAACACTAACAGTGCAAACATGAACTCACCTTAGCGTAAGCGATAAGTTTGCAATAATCAACAACTGAAATTCAAAAACAATCAATTATAAATGCCTTCAGAAATTTTATTCGTTGGAACAGGATCAGGCAAAACCTCACTTGCTTCCTGCTCGTCACGAATCATTTCATATTTGGGCGCCCTTAGTTGGTAACGGTGTTATATTACCAAATGCTTTAGATAAAATCTATTGGAAAAGTTGGTTTTTAAATGTACATTGTATCTGTACAATAGGAAAGTCTTAAAAATGTCAATTAGTTTAACATATACACAAGCACGCGCTAATCTTGCAAAATTATTAGATGAGGTTTCACTTAATAAAGAAGTTGTAATTATTAATCGGAAAAATGCTGAGAATGTAGCATTGGTTTCGGAAAGTGAATTATCTGGTATTTTAGAAACAGCGCATCTGCTTCGTTCACCAAAAAATGCCCGCAGATTATTAAATGCATTATTGAAAGTTCAAGAGGATAGCGAAACTCCGCAGTCACTTGAAGAACTTAAACAGGAATTTGGTCTTGAAAAATAAAACCCCGAAAGAACGCCTAAGTATATTTCACACCGAATTCAGAGAAGACCTGGCATATTGGATAAAAGTTGATCGTAAAGTTGCATTGAGAATATTAACGATGGTAGAAGCAATATTACGAAATCCTTTTGAAGGAATTGGCAAGCCAGAGTCTCTTCGCTATTTGAGTAGTGGTGTATGGTCTCGAAGAATTACGCAAGAACATCGCATTGTTTATGTTGTAAGCGATGAAAAAATTAACTTTATCCAATGCAAATATCATTATTAAAGGCAATATAACGTTCCTGCTCGTCACGGATCATTCCGTGATGTGTTAACACAATGATAATAAAAAGGGTAATATAAACACGCCAATGAGGGAAGAAAAAATATAACTGATTGTAGTTTCTTTTTCGCAACTACAACTGTAGTTAACTTCCTGAATATATTAAGAGATAGTGATGCTTGTGATAATTAAGTGAAGATAAGAATAGTTATAAAATTGTTATTCACAGGATTTCAGTCCAGGCAGGTCTTCTAGCTTTGTTTGGTATTTATGAATTAACAACGATAAAAAGCAATACTATTCAGCAATTAACATTATTTAAGATTTGTTAGGTGATTGTATTAAAAAAAAATTGATTAATTTGTAATAAAAAGATTGGAAAGATGGAAGCAATAAAAAAGAAATATATAGTTGATGAAAGCAACAATAAAATTGCAGTTCAGATCGATATTGATTCTTTTAGAAAACTTGAAGAAATTTTAGAGAATTATGCTTTAGTGCAGTTGATGAAAGAAGAAGTTGATAATGAAAAGTTTGAAATTCGGGAGGCTAAAGAACTCTATAAAAACCTGCCGAAAGAAAAGTGAAAATTATTTACAAAAAGAGGGCACTAAAGGAACTTGCGATTATCCCTTCCGAATTAAGAATTCCAATTGAGGAATTTATCTTTGATGTGCTTCCTGGATTAAATAATATTTATAAAAGTAAAAAGATAGAACAGTTGAAAGGTTACCATAATTTCTTCAAAGTACTGATTGGTAATTATAGGATCGGTCTAAGAAAGGAAGGGGAAAATATTATTCTTGAGAGAATATTACATCGCAAGGAGATTTATAAATATTTTCCTTGATTAAATTAATTATTCAATATTTACTGTCTCAAGCCTGCCTGCCGGTAGGCAGGGTTTGACATTACAGTAGTTCCTTTTTCGTTACTACAACTGAAATTAGCTTCATTAGTATTAATGTGTAAGCAGAAGTGCTGCGTTTGCAATAATCAACAACTGAAATTCAAGAATAGCAAATTAAAAATGTCTTTAGAAATTTTATTCGTTGGAACAGGATCAGGCAAAACCTCACTTGTTAGAAATCATTCTTCCATTTTGATTTCATTCAACAACCACAAATTATTAATTGATGCCGGTGATGGAATTTCCAAAGCATTGTTAATTAATGGTGTGGATTATTGTGCTATTGATTCAATCCTGTTTTCTCATTTCCACCCAGATCATCTTTCCGGTATTTCTTCTCTCCTTAACCAGATGAAAATGGAAGGTAGGACAAGTGGCTTAAATATATTTCTTAGCAAAAATTTAGTTGAGCATTTCATAAAATTTTTAGAAACCAGTTATATATTTCTTTCCCGGCTCGGATTTGAAGTTAACCTGCTTCCGATTATTGAAAATCATTTTGTTGAAGTAATAAAAGATTTTAATTTCAAACCAAGACTAAATTCGCATTTGGCAAAACTATCCAAGGAATTAGTAATTGATAATTCATTGCTCAGTTCTTTTTCTTTTCTTTTTTCAATTGGAAAAATAAACCTTTTTTATTCCGGAGATGTTGGAAGTGTTGATGACTTATTTCTTTTCAACCAGGAACAGGTTGATTTGTTAATTACTGAAGTAACACATATTTCCGAACAGGGAATTCTGGATGCTTATCAAAAATTTCTTCCACAAAAAATAATTTTAACTCATATTTCTGATGAAGATGAATCCAAACTAATTTGGTGGCATCAAAATTTGAATGAAATAGAAAAAAATAAAATCGTATTAGCTTATGATGGATTTAAAATGATTGTGAATTCATTTTCTCCCAAATGACAAAATCAACAAACGGAATATGTGCATTCATTATAAATAAAAAATTGTGTAATTTAGAACAGTAAATTTTTTGTAAACAAAAGAACAATGACCCGCAAAGAGTTTCAAAAAGAATTCGGTTTAATCGGCAAGTCTAAAGAAATCCAGGACCTCGTTGATATTTTAATGCAGGTTGCTCCTTCAGAAATTTCAATATTACTTTATGGCGAGAGCGGAGTTGGCAAAGAGGTTTTTGCACGGGCTATTCATAACTTCAGCAATCGGAAAGATAAACAATTGGTTAGCGTAAATTGTGGTGCAATACCGGAAGGTATTCTGGAAAGTGAACTTTTTGGACATAAAAAAGGATCTTTTACAGGCGCCATTGAAGGAAGAAAAGGATACTTTGAAATTGCTGATGACGGAACATTATTTCTTGACGAAATTGCAGAGATGCCGCTGACAACTCAAGTTAAACTTCTTCGGGCAATTGAGAATAAGGAATTTATGCGGCTTGGTAGTGAGACCGTTACAAAAGTTGATGTTAGAATTATTGCTGCTACCAATAAAGACCTTCAGAAGGAAGTTGACAGCAGGAGGTTTAGAGAAGACCTTTACTTTAGGCTAAAAGCAGTTACACTCAATATTCCGCCATTAAGAAAAAGGAAGGAAGACATTCCCGAATTAGTTTTTAATTTTATTGAGAGTTATTCTAAAAATAATAATATTCCTCTTCCAACTATTACAAATGAAGCTCTTGATTTCTTAACCAGCTATAACTGGCCTGGAAATATTAGGGAATTAAAAAATTCTGTTGAAACTGCAATTGCGTTGAACCGAACAAGTACATTAGATGTCGATTCATTTCTACATATCAAGCAGGATATTGCGGATCAGCAAGTGCGGAATTTGCCAATCCCGCTTAACAAATCATCTGAAGATTTAGATCGAGAGATGATTTACCGTGCATTGTTCGAAATTAAAAAAGATCTGGTTGAATTAAAACAAATATTACATCATAACAAGGAAATCTATCAGGATTCAAATTCGGTTAGAATTGATGAAGTTGTTTCTTTGGATGTTTTACAGAAGGAAGCAATCAAAAATACTCTGCTATATACAAAGGGCAATAAAAGAAAAGCAGCTAATTTGTTAAAAATAAGTGAAAGAACATTATACAGGAAGATCCAGGAGTATGATTTATAAACTTAAGAACCTAACATATAGCTTGTTTGTTATACTGCTGGTAGTTAATTTTACCGGGTGCTTTTATTCCTTTACCGGAGCTTCAGTTGCACCGCATTTAAAATCTGTTGCTATTCCGGTATTTGAAGATAAGAGTGGCTCAGGTGAACCGAATTTAAGAGAAACTTTTACTCAGAAACAGATTCAAAAGTTTATTGATGATAATACTCTTCAAGTAGCAGAAAAAGTTAATGCCGATGCAGTACTTGAATGCGCAATAATTTCAATGAATGATGCTCCAAACGTTGTAACTTCGGTAGAAAGAAATGAAACTGTATCTTCGCGAAGGATAAATATTACGGTTAAGGTTGTGTTTAAAGATTTAGTTCAGAAGAAAATTATTTCCGATAAAAAATATACTAACTATGGCGATTACGATACTAAAGATAATGTGGTTGAAGCAAGGCGGCAGGCAATAGAATCTGCTATTAATAAATTAACCGACGATATTTTGTTGGGGACTGTTTCTAATTGGTAAGTTAAATAATAAAAGGATCCTTTATGGATGACATAGTACTGATATCATACTTCATTTCACTTTCTATACTTCTTGTTTTTGGCAGCCACGGATTTATTATGATCTACTATCATAACAAATACAAAAAAAATAATCCCATTGCAAATAAAGATTTTCTGCCTGATAAAAAAGTTACTATTCAGCTTCCACTTTATAATGAATTGTTTGTTGTAGATCGACTCATTGCTTCAGTTTGTGAGATGGAATATCCAAAAGAATTGTTGGAAATACAGGTGCTTGATGATTCTACTGACGAAACGACTGAATTAGTAGCCAAACTTGTTAAAGCAAAACAGGATGAAGGATTCGATATTCAGCATATTAGAAGAGGATCGCGGGAAGGATTTAAAGCAGGTGCCTTAAAAGAAGGGTTGAAAATTGCTAAGGGAGATTTTGTTGCAATTTTTGATGCTGACTTTGTTCCTAAAAAAGATTTTCTTCCAAGAACCCTAAAATATTTTAATAAGCCAAATGTTGGAATGGTTCAATCCCGCTGGGAACATATGAATGGTGATTATTCCATTCTTACAAAAGTTCAAGCATTGGCTCTCGATGGTCATTTTGTAATTGAACAATCTGTTCGTAACAAAGCCGGTTTCTTTATTAACTTTAACGGCACTGGTGGTATCTGGAAAAAAGAATGTATTATGGATGCAGGCAATTGGCAAGCTGATACTCTTACTGAAGATTTAGACTTAAGCTACCGTGCTCAATTAAGAGGATGGAAATTTGTTTTTCTTAAGGACTTTACAACGCCGGCAGAATTACCATTTGAAATTAATGCTCTTAAAGCACAACAATTCAGATGGACAAAAGGTGCAATAGAAACAGCTAAGAAAATTCTTCCTTTAGTCTGGAAATCTGATATCCCATTGCGGGTTAAATTACAATCAACTTTCCATCTTACAAATAATTTTGTCTTTCCATTCATTCTGCTTGCAGGAATTTTGAATGTACCACTAATTTTTATTAAGAATAGCGGACCGCACGATACATTCTTTAATTTTATGGCAATATTTGTTTTAGCTTTCTTCAGTTCATTTCTATTTTATCTTTATTCACAAAAAGATATTCACGCTGATTGGAGAAAGAAGATAGCATTGTTCCCATTGTTTATGGCTGGAAGTATGGGTTTTGCATTAAACAACTCCCGCGCTGTAATGGAAGGACTTATGAATCGTAAAAGTGAATTTGTTAGAACGCCAAAGTATAAAGCCGGAAGTAAAACTGATGTTTTAAATTCCTTAAAATATGTTAATAAAAAAATACAGCTTTCTGTTTACGTGGAATTAATTTTAGCAGTTTACTGCTTTATTGGTGTGGCAGCTTCCATTTATTTTATGGAACTCGCTTCACTTCCGTTTCAATTAATGTTTTTTATTGGATTTGCATTTGTTTCATATACATCATTAAAAAGTGCTCATGCAAAAAGATAACGGAAACCTAAAATAGATTTTTTACATAAAGGACGACCTGAATGGTCGTCCTACGTTTTTTAAACTAAATTCATATTCAAATTAAACAGTGGAATAAATGTGTTGGACGAAAAAGTTGCATTGATTTACGAATACAATAAAAACTCAGCACTATTTACAAGAGCGGCAGATTTAGAAATTAAAAAAAATAATTTGGAAACCGCTTTGGAAATTCTGATTGATGGAATTAAAAAATTTCCTGCTTATCCAACTGCATACTTGCTCCTTGGTAAAGTGTTAGAGTTGCAAGGTGAATATGAACAGGCTGAAAAAGCTTTTGTAAAAGGTGCCGATTTATTAAAATGCAAATCCACATTAAACTTTTATATAAATGAAATGGAAAACCAGCGTTCTGTAGATTCCCACTTTTCGGTTAGCAGGCGAGTTTCATTTTTAAATGATGATATAAAAAATTTGTTTACCGAAAAAGAAATTGCATCTTCTGTAATCACCCCGGTAAACAAATCCCTGAATGATTTTGAGGAATTGGAAAAGGATATTGAAAACATAAGGTTAGACGACAGGCTTGATGACCTTGCCAGGAAAATCAATTCGGCTAAGATAATTATTGATGATAAGCATCCGTTCCCAGAGCGAAATGATGAAAAAAAATCTGGTGGACAGGAAATTATATCAGAAACAATTGCTAAAATTTATTCTTCTCAGGGAAAATTTAAAGAAGCAATAAACGTCTTTGAAAAGTTAAAACTAAAATTCCCTTATCGTAAACAAGAGTTTCAAATACAAATAGATGAAATAAAAAATCAAGTTCCCGATATCAATTGATGAAATGAATTGTTAATTCTCTTTCTAAAAAAATGTCTTCTTTAAATCCAGTGCAAAAACTCACCAAAAAATTTTATGACCAAGATGTTTTAACCGTTGCCAGGAATTTGTTAGGCAAAATCCTGATAAGGAAAGATAAAGTATATAATTATTCTGGTAAAATTGTGGAAGTGGAAGCCTATGATGGTTTTATAGACGAAGCTTCGCATTCATTTAAAGGTAAAACAAAAAGAAATGAAATTATGTTTGGCAATGGCGGCTATTTATATGTTTATTTTACATACGGAATGTATTTTTGTTGTAATGTTGTTTCTGGAAAGCAAGGGGAAGGTAAGGCAGTTCTCATCAGGGCAGTGGAACCACTTGAAGGAATTGAAAAAATGGCAATCAATCGCTTTGGGAAAAATTTTTTAAATGAAAAGGAATTTCTTAATTTAACAAGTGGTCCTGGTAAAATTTGTAAAGCTTTTAACATTTCAAATAAAGATAATGGCATTGATTTACTTGGTGATGAAATTTACATTCAAAACGCTAAAAAGATCCGGGAAGAAAAAATTGTTGTTACCAAAAGAATTGGAATAACAAAATCTACTGAGTTGTTATGGAGGTTTTATATTAAAGATAATCCATTTGTATCTAAGAAATGATTGAACCAAAGAATCTTTTAATTGTAAGGACTGATAGAATTGGCGATGTTGTTTTGTCTTTGCCAATGGCTGGAATTGTAAAAAAGCATTTCCCAAAATGTAAAATTACTTTCCTTACACGTGAGTACACAAAAAGCCTTGTTATTAATCATCCTCAAATAGATAATTCTTTCCAGCTGATTGAAAACAAAAACAAAATATTATTGTGGACTAATGTTAAGGTAATTAGAAAGTTTAAATTTGATTCATGCATCATTGTTTATCCATCTTTCACAATTGCGTTAATAATTTTTCTTTCTGGAATAAGGAATCGTATTGGAACTGGGTTTAGATGGTACTCCTTTCTTTTTAATATTCGTTCATTTGAACATCGAAAATATGCCGAACGGCATGAACTTGAATACAACCTAAATCTTCTTCGATTTTTTAATATTGTTGAAACTCCGGACAAGAAAAATATAAATTTTAATCTTCCAGTTAGCAAAAAAAGTGAACTAAAAGTTGAACAGTTGTTGTTGCAAAACGAAGTGAAGTTAAACCTATCAATTATTATTTTTCATCCAGGTAGTGGCGGTAGCGCCGTTGATTTGCCTTTTTCTAAAATGAAAAACCTTATAACACGGGCGGCACAGGAATTGGGTGTAAATATTATCTTAACAGGTAATGAGGCAGAAAAAAAATTGTGCGAAGATTTATCTGTTAATAGCAAAATAAAAAATCTGGCTGGAATATTTAATCTGGAAGAACTGATAGCGTTGATAAATAAATCAGAAATGCTGATTGCAAATTCAACTGGTCCAATTCATATAGCGGCAGCTTTGGGAAAACATGTTGTAGGTTTTTATCCAAAGATTAAAGCTTGTTCGCCGGAAAGATGGGGACCATATTCAGAAAAAAGTTTTATATTTCAACCAACGATTGATTGTAAGAATTGTAATCGAGAACAATGTGAGCGCCTGAACTGTATGGATTCAATTGACATTGATAAGGTTTTTGGAAAAATTAAATCTATGCTGCATATTTAATGAAACGGAGATTTTCATGTTCAAATTTAGAATAATGATTTTTTTAATAACAGGAATTTTATTTTTAACAATTCCAACAACTTCTAAAGTTTTTGGAGAAAACCCTGAATCAGAATTCCGGAAGGTAACAAACAACGCATTTAGAGCTGGCGAGAAGTTTACATTTGATGTTAAATATGGTTTTGTTACCGCGGGTATTGCAACCTGGGAAATTCCAAAAATTAAAAAAATTTCTGGACGCGATGCTTATCATATTGTTTTCCTGGTTAATTCCTTACCGAGTTTTGATTGGTTCTTTAAAGTCCGTGATCGATACGAAACTTACCTGGATGTAGAAGGGCTTTTTCCCTGGCGATTTGAACAGCATATTCGCGAAGGAAAATACTCCAGGGATTTTTCCGCTTTTTTTGATCAACGCAAGAGTAAAGCTAAAACAACGGAAGGCGAATACAACATTTCTAAATATGCAAACGATATTGTCTCGGCACTTTACTATGTAAGAACTTATGATTTTTCCAATTTCAAAAAAGGTCAAAAGATTCACTTAGAAAATTTCTATAAAGATAAAATTTATCCACTTGATGTAGTTTACCATGGCAAAGAAAGAATTAGTGTTGGCGCCGGTACTTTTAATTGTTTTTTGGTAGAACCATTAGTAATGGAAGGTGGATTATTTAAAAGTGAAGGAAGTATTTTAGTATGGTTGACTGATGATCAATTGAAAATCCCAATCAAAGTAAAAACCAAAATAATCATTGGCTCTATTGATGCTGAATTAACTTCCTACCAGGGTTTAGCTGGTAAGCTTGAATCAAAAGTAAAATGATTTAAGCTCATTTTATTTATGAACTTTGAATTTGATTACAATAGAATTAAATTAGAGGAGAATGTAATTAACCATTTTCCACCTAATTTAAGTTTATGACTGATAATCAATTAAATAATCAGGTGAGTCTTCCAAATGCTAATGATGGGGATGAAGAAAAGCGAGGGAATAAACCGAAGATAACTCCCGTAGCTGCTGCTTATTTTGGATTGATTTTAGTCTTCATTTTGTATCAGTTTGGTGGAAGTCTTTTAACAATAACAATTTTTGGACTTAATTTAAAAGATGTTGATGTTACTTCGTTAAGATTGTTAACTACTGCCGGTCAAATTCTTTTTATATTACTTCCCGCATTGGTTTTTTCTAAATATGTTTATGAAAATGTATCAACAATTATTAGATTCAAAGCACCGAAAGCAGCCGAAATTCTCCTTTTCTCTTTAGGATTAATTCTTTTAGCCGGGTTACTTCAAAATTATCTTTACATACAAAATTATTTCATTATCAAAATAGCAGATGCATTTCCTGTTGTTAACAAAGCAAAATTGTTTTTAGATCAAATTGATAAAATAGTTGAAGAATCGTACGCAGGCTTACTTCGGTTTCATTCCATTTCTGAAGCATCCTTTATTGTTTTTGTAGTAGCGGTAGTGCCGGCTGTTTGTGAAGAAACTTTTTTCCGAGGATTTATTCAGAAAAGTTTTGAACATAAATATAAACCGTTTATCAGTGCATTAATTACAGCTATATTTTTTGGAATTTATCATTTTCATCCATACCAGGTTCTGCCGCTAATTTTATTGGGACTTTACTTTGGTTATGCGGCTTACAAAAGTGAATCGATCTTTTTACCAATTTCACTTCATTTCTTAAATAACTTCATTGCTGTGATATTGTATTTTGTTTTTGGAATGAACCAAATATCCACACCAATGAGTGTTTCTTTTCCTGAAGTTAAAATTTCAGTATTTTCATTTTTAGGTTTATCTATTTTATTTTTGTTAGTGATTTATTATATCAATCGTACTTATTATAAACCTAAACTTTCAGAGGATTCCAGGTTATATTAGTTAATGAGCGTTAACGAAATAATTTTAAGGAGGATTTATGCCAATATGTCCCAAATGTGAATATGAATATATCGAGGGAGTTTCAGTTTGTCCTGATTGTGGATATGAACTTGTTAATGAGAAGGAATTTAAAGAACATCTGATAAATCCAGAAGATTGGGAAATCATTTATACTTGCAGCGAAGAGTATAAAGCTGAAATGATCAAAGCAAATCTTGAAGGTGCGGGAATTCAATCTCAAATCGTTTCTCAAAACGACAGAAATTTTCCGGCAATTGGAGATTTTTCCATTGTTAAGCTGCTGGTAAAGAAAGATGATATTGAATCCGCAAAAATGATTATTCAGGACATAGATTCATCAAAATCAAACGAGGAAACTGAAGAATAAATTTATGACTTTAGGAAATACCGTTACCCGAATTCTCGTTGCACTTGTTACAATGCCTCTTATCCTTTTAGTATGCTACCTTGGAGGTTGGTTCTTTGTATCTTTCATTTTATTGATTGGACTACTCTCATTATATGAATTTTATCAACTTGCCGCTAAGAAATTTGCTTTTTCAAATTATATTATTGGTTCTCTTGCATCTGCGGTTTTGATTATTAATTCTTTTTCCAATTTACTGGATTACCAACACCTGATTATAATTATTGTTGTACTTTTAGTTTTAATTGAATTGTTCAGAAATAAAGAATCGGCAATTTTAAATCTTGGTGTTTCACTGCTTGGAATATTTTACATCGGCTTGTTTTTCAGTTCGGTTGTAATGTTAAGAGAATTCTTTAAGGAAGAATATTACTTTGGTGGATACTTAATTATTTCAATTTTTATAACTATCTGGATTTGTGATTCAGCCGCATTTTTCTTTGGTTCGGCATTTGGAAAACATAAACTATTCTTGCGGGTTAGCCCAAAGAAAAGTTGGGAAGGTGCAATTGCGGGCTTTATTTTTGCCATCATTACAATGGTTGGATTTAAGTATTTATTCCTTAATTTATTTTCAATAATAGATGCGGTAGTCGTTGGAACCATAATCGGTTCCATTGGTCAAATAGGTGATTTGGTTGAATCACTTATAAAAAGGGATTCTGGTGTAAAAGATTCCTCTAATATAATTCCCGGACATGGTGGCGTCTTTGATAGGTTCGATTCTCTGTTACTAAGTTCACCAGTAATTTATTTATATATCTCATTTTTAAAGTAAACTAATGGCTTTGGCGGAAAGATAATTTAATGATTCGTAAACACAAGATCGGTGTGGTGACTTTAGGATGTTCTAAAAATACAGTTGATTCGGAAAGACTTATGAATCAACTAAAGGTAAATAATTTCAATCTGGTGGAAGATCCGAATAATGCGGATACTGTAATTATAAATACTTGTGGATTTATAGAATCTGCAAAAGAAGAATCAATAAACACAATCCTTGAAGCGATAGAATTAAAAAAAGCTGGTAAGATTAAAAAGGTAATTGTTGCTGGTTGTTTATCCCAAAGATACAAAGATGATTTACTTAACGATATTTCAGAGGTCGATGGTTATTTCGGTACAGAAAATTATGCGCAAATTCTAAAATATCTTGGCGGTGAATTAAAATATGAACTGCTTGGTGAAAGACTTATTACAACTCCAAGCCATTATGCATACCTGAAAATTTCTGAAGGATGCAGTAATCCTTGTTCATTCTGCGCTATTCCTTTAATGCGGGGAAAACATAATTCCAGACCTATGAAAAGCTTATTAGAAGAAGCAACTTTCCTTGCTAAAAATAATGTGAAAGAATTAATTATTATTGGGCAAGATACTACTGATTATGGGGTAGATTTATATGAGAAAAGAAATCTTGCTGAACTTTTAACAAAGCTAAGTGAAATTAATGGAATCGAATGGATAAGATTGCTTTATGCTTATCCATCTCATTTTCCAAAAGATGTTATAAATGTGATTGCTGAAAATCCGAAAATTATTAAGTACATAGATATTCCGCTTCAACATATTTCGGATGAAGTGTTAAAATCAATGCGTCGCGGAATTACATCCAGAAGAACAAGAGAATTACTTTTCAATCTGAAAGAAAGAATCCCCGGTTTAACATTAAGAACAACATTTATTGTTGGGTACCCAAACGAAAGTGAAAAATGTTTTAATGAGCTGTGCGAGTTTGTGAAAGAAGTTGAGTTTGATAAACTTGGGGTTTTCACATATTCAATCGAAGAAAATACTCCCAGTTACATTCTTGGAGATCCTATTCCGGAGGCAAAAAAAGAAGAAAGAAAAGCTATTTTGATGGAAATCCAAAAAGAAATTTCACTTAAGAAAAATAAAAATTTTGTTGGAAAAACTTTACGAGTAATCGTTGATGATTTTGAAGGAAAAGCTAAAGGTGGATTTTATGTTGCTCGCTCTTACCGCGATGCACCGGAAGTTGATGGTGAAATTCTAATTCCTTCTATTTATAATTTGGAAGTTGGAAATTTTTACAATGTAGCGATTTATGATTTTAATGAATATGATTTATTTGGTAAACTGAGGTAGATTTTAATTTATTTTATTTAATTAAGTTGAACGGAAAAATAGTTTAAAAGCGATGAAAGAAACTTTGGTAAAATTAGAAAGATGAAAATGGAAACCTATTTCTCCAAAACATCGTTTTAAAAGTAAAAGAAGTTCTAATACGAAATTTTTTTGTGCTCAGATTCATGAAAATGATTAGTTAAAAATTGTTCATAACCAGGAAATTAAAATGAAATCATTATTAATTTTGCTTTTGGTTCTAAGTCTTCCAGTAATTGCGCAAGTAGAAAATTCTAAAAAAGGTGTGGGGCTGCTGCCAATTTTTTATTATGATGCATTGAACTTCCGCAGCGCTCAAACCGGAAAAACCAGAATGGATGTTTACGTGGAAGTACCCTACAAAGTAATTCAATTTGTTAAATCAATAGATGGTTTTAAAGCTGGTTATTCGGTTACAATTTCCATCCTGGATGAAGCTAATGAAAAACTAATTACTGAAAAAACCTGGAATGAATCGGTTAGCTCTAAAAATTTTTCAACTACAGAATCCCAGAATAATTATTTCATAAGTACAAAATCATTTGATCTATCACCAAACAATTATACTATCCGCACCGAAGTTGAGGACCAGGATTCTAAAAAAAATTATGTAAGGACAGATAAATTTACTTTAAGAGATTTGGCTGGAACAATTGCCATAAGCGATTTAATTCTAATCTTAAACAAAGTTGAAGTTAATGGTAAAAAACAAATAGTGCCTAACATTGCCAGAAACGTTGCCGCTCAAAAAGAAGGATTGAGCTTATACTTTGAAATTTATTCCGATACTGTACGTAATCTTCAGGTTGAATATTTAATTTCTGATAAACAGGGTGAAAAAATTTTTTCTGCAAAAGTGACGCAGAATTTACATTCCGGCGTTAATAATATTGACTACACATTAAAAAATCCAGAGTTAAGTATGGGTGAGTATAAACTTAATGTGAATATATTTGATAGCAATGATAAGTTAATTACAACCGCAGTAAAATCTTTCTTTTCAAAATGGATTGGAATTCCAGGTTCAGTTAGAGACCTAGATAAAGCTGTTGACCAGATGATGTATATTTCCAGAGAATCGGAACTGGATTTTATTAAAGATGCTCCAAATAAGGATGAAAAACTGAAACGATATTTAGATTATTGGCGTGCAAAAGATCCAACACCGCAGACCGATGAAAATGAAATTTTTGAAGAGTACTACAGAAGGATAGAATATTCCACTGAGCATTTTAAGCATTACATTGAAGGATGGAAAACTGATATGGGAATGATTTATACTACTCTTGGTCCACCAAATAATGTGGAACGACATCCGTTTGAGTATGATTCCAAACCTTATGAAGTATGGGACTATTACGATATTAGCCGACAGTTTATTTTTGTTGATGAAACTGGTTTTGGAGATTATAGATTAATAACTCCGGTTTATGGCAGTTGGTGGAAATATAGACCATAAGTTTACTACGTTATTTTCAGGATTCTGAATATTAAATTTCGGTCTGCAATCCGAGATTCTTAATCAACAATCAAATAATGCTTTTAGTAATATTGTAACAAAATAAATGATTCTTACAATAACTCTCAACCCGCTATTGGAGCGCCGACTCGTTTTTCCTGCAATTCAGTTGGGGGCTTCACAGAAAGCTGAAAAAGAATTTTACACTGCCGGAGGCAAAGGAATTAATGTTAGCAGGGAGTTAGACCTTCTAAGCATAAAAAATCTTGCATTTACTTTTCTTGGCGGCAACAATGGTAGAATAATGAAAAATCTTTTGGCACAAGAGCATATCAACTTTACCTCAATTCAAACTAAAAATGAAACCCGTGAAGCAACTTTGGTTATTGAAGAAAATGAAATCCGCATTACAACTTTCTTTGGTCCGAATGCACAAATTACAAATGAAGAAGTCGATGAATTCAAAATTAAATTAAAAAAGATGATTGAGAATTGTGAGATTGTTGTCTTTTCCGGAAGCTCACCTTGTGAAAAAACAGATAGTATTTTTCCTTTCGGTATTGAAGCAGCAAACGAGTTCGACAAAATTTCAATATGCGATACATACGGAAAGCATTTGCAAAATTGTATTGAGAAAAGCCCGACAATCATTCACAACAATTTACAGGAAATTAAAAGCTCACTTAATATCAGATTATCTGAAGAAAAAGAAATCCTGGAGTATCTCCAGAATCTTTACAATAAGAATATAAAACAAGTTTACTTAACGAATGGAAGCAGCCCGGTTTATGCCAGCAATTTCGATTTTAATTTCAAAGCAGAAACTCCAATCATAAATGAAGTTGATTCAACAGGCAGTGGCGATGCATTTGTAGCAGGAATTATTTACGGAACTCATCAATCGCTTACTTTTGAAGAAACTTTGAAAACCGCAATTTCATTGGGAACTATAAATGCAGCAAGATGGGATGTATGTAACATCAAATTAGAGGATGTTGCTTTGTTAAAAGATGAAATAAAAATTGAAACTATTGGGAAGAAAATGAGAATTGAGGATTAAGTAACTATTGATAGTAAAAATTTTACCAGCTTTTTCTGTTTCCTTTCAATTCAAAATCCATTATGTTTTATCCTACTTTTCAAAAAGAATTATTTAAATGCCAACTTATCTTAAAATCATATTCATCATTATTTTTGCACTGAATTTATCAGCACAAATAATTGATAAAATTGATGTGGTTGGCAATAAGAATTTTACGCGCAGCGATTACATTAGTTGGGCGAAAATTAGTTCTGGCAATAAAGTGTTTCCTTCTGTTGTTGATTCAATTAAAAAAAGAATTACTGAGAATTTAATTCTAAACGGTTATTATAATTCAGATCTCGCAGAATCAAAACTTATTATTCAACCAGATTCACAGAAAGCAAATCTCTTTATCAAAATAGAAGAAGGTGAGCCAACATTTCTAAAGAATATTTTTCTTTCTGGTATTGCTGCTGATTCAAATATTTTCTTGCAAGATTTTGATTTTTTGAAAGATAAAATTTTTATCAAATCAGAGTTAGAGAACAGCATTTCCAATATTCTAAATTATTACGAAGAGAATGGTTTTCCGTTTTCCAAAGTTAAAATTACATCAGCAAACTTTTTTATCGATTCACTTGAAAACAAGCATTATGCTGATGTTTACCTAAAGATTGATACTGGCAAAGTTAGCAGGATTGACAAAGTTGAAATAAAGGGAAATACAAAAACAAAGGACTATGTTATTATTCGGGATACCAGAATTTCCAAAGGCACACTTTACTCGCAAAAACAAATTGAAGAAATTCCGAATAAACTGAATCGACTTCGTTTCTTTGATCCAGTTGAAACACCATCATTCTTTTTTAATTCCAAAAATGAAGGAGTGCTCCTTATTCAATTAAAGGAAAAGGAAACAAATAATTTTGATGGACTTATCGGTTACGTTCCGGGAAATCAGAAAGAACAAAAAGGATACATAACCGGACTTGTAAATGTTAGTCTGCGTAACTTATTTGGAACTGGTAGGGCAGCAGCTTTTAAGTGGCAGAGAATCGATAGATATTCACAAGAGCTGGAGGTGAAATTTCTTGAGCCCTGGGTGTTAGGTTTTCCTTTTAATCTCAATGCTGGCTTCCTTCAACAAAAGCAGGATACTTCATACGTCCAGAGAAAATTTGAAGGAGCAGTAGAATTTCTTGCATCGGAAGATTTATCTGCTTCCGTTACTATTGCAGCAGAATCTGTAATTCCAACTGAATCCGACTACTCTGTTTTTACAGTTTACAATTCATCTTCATTAACTACTGGATTGAGTGTTAAGATCGACTCCCGCGATGATTATTATTCACCAACAAAAGGAATATACTTTCTTAATAGCTATTCCTTTAGCCAAAAAAAAATAAACGGACCGGAGAAATATTTTACTTCAACTTTAATACGCAACATAAATCTTCAACGCTTTGCTATTGATTTTCAATTATACCAGGAGATTATTAAAAGACAGGTTGTTGCAATTGGAATCCATGGTAGAGAAATGCAAGGGACTTTTTTTGAAGTCAGCGATTTATTTAAACTTGGTGGTACAAATACATTACGCGGTTATAGAGAAAATCAATTTCTTGGGAATCGTTTACTTTGGTCGAATCTTGAGAATCGTTTTCTTCTTTCCAAAAGAACATATGCCTTTTTATTTTTCGATTCTGGGTATTATCTTCGTAATGCCGATTCTAAAACAACTGTTCCGAAAATTTCATCTATAAAATTGGGATATGGTTTGGGATTAAATATAGAAACCGGATTAGGAGTTCTTTCAGTTAGTTATGCTCTTGCAAATGGAGATTCATTCGGACAAGGGAAAATACATTTTGGTTTGATAAATGAATTCTAATTTAATATTTCAAAAAATTGTAAGCGTTTTTAAAATAGTTCGTCCTTTAAACTTTTTAATTACTTTCCTTTCAATAATGGTTGCCGGGGTAATTTGCTCAGAAGATGTAATGCTTTTCCCCAACATTATTTTGGCTGCGCTGGCAGGGTCTCTAGTCGGGTCAGCAGGTAATGTTGTGAATGATCTTTTTGATATTGAAATTGATAGAATAAACAGACCGGATAGAGTTTTGCCTAAGGGATTGATTTCAAAACAACAAGCCTGGATTTTGTTTTACATTTTGAATGTGTTGGCAATACTGTTTACAATTCTGATAAATTATTTTGCAATTATGATAGTGATCTGCTCAATCATTTTAGTGTTTCTGTATTCTTATCGTCTAAAAAAAATTCCTTTAGTCGGAAATATAACAGTCAGTTTTATGACAGGATTAGCTTTTATTTTTGGAAGTGTTTCTGTTGGTAATATCAATGGCAGTTTTATTCCTGCTGTATTTGCGTTCCTCATTAATCTTATCCGCGAAATTATAAAAGATATGGAAGATATTGAAGGTGACAAGATAAATAATGTCCAAACTTTTCCAATCAAGTATGGATTCAATACCTCAAAAAATCTTGTTATTGTTTTTGCAATTTTCTTAATTCTGTTTACTTTAGTTCCGTTCATTTTAAAGTTATACAGGATTGAATATTTTATAATGGTTATGATAACAGTAAATACAATTTTGGTTTACTTTATCAAAATGCTAATTAACAGTACAAGTAAGAAAAATTTAGGCAGACTTAGTTCGATCTTAAAATTAGATATGGCACTAGGGTTAATTGCAATTTATCTAGGCAAATAAATTAAAATGATGAAAAATTTTGATAATTCATTTCTTAGTGATAAGATAAATTTAATTGCTGGTATAGACGAAGCTGGCAGGGGACCGCTTGCCGGGCCAGTGGTTGCTGCATCTGTCATTTTTAAGAATGACATTTTTATCCCACGTGTGAACGATTCGAAAAAATTATCTTCTAAAGTAAGAGAAGAACTTTTTTATGAAATTAAAAGCAAAGCTCTGGCTTGGTCATTTTGTATTATAAACCAGCAACAAATTGATAGGATTAATATTTTGCAGGCAACTCTTAAAGCGATGAAAAAATCTTTTGAAAAATTAAAAGTAAAACCAGATTTGATTTTAATAGATGGTAACAAATCCTTTTATTCAAAAATACCAACGCTGGCAATTGTTGATGGTGATGAAAAATCATTCTGCATTGCTGCAGCTTCAATTATAGCTAAAGTAACACGAGACAAAATTATGACCGCACTCTCAAAAAAATATCCGCAATATTTTTGGGAACAAAATAAAGGTTATGGTACAAAAGCTCATATCGGGGCTTTGAAGAAGTTTGGACCTTGCATTCTCCATCGAAAAACTTTTTTAAAAAATATTATTGGTGTGCAAAATGAATTTGAGTTCAAGTAAAGTTGGAAATGAAGGAGAAGATTTAGCCTGTGATTTTCTTTTGAAGAAAGGCTTCAAAATTATAGAACGAAATTATCGTTATGGAAAGACAGGTGAAATTGATATTATTGCAAAAGATGGCGAAACGCTGGTTTTTGCTGAAGTAAAGTACAGAAAGAATCTGGAATTTGGCGAGCCCGAATATGGAATTACTAAGAATAAAATGAATCAGCTTAGAAAACTGGCAAACACATATCTATTTGATAAAAATATAAATGAAGTTACTTGCCGATTTGATGTTGTGGCTATTCTGGAATTAACCAAAGGAAAACCAGTTATCAATTATTACGCAGATGCTTTTTAGTACTAATTCAATTATCAAAATTTTAACTTATTTTTTTATTTGCTATCTTTACATCAAAATCAAATTGTTTTTAAGTAATAATGCCTGCAGAAAAAATCTCTAATAAAAATACTTTGACAAAGAATAAATTAAATGAATTCTTTGATACAATTGGTGGATTAACGGCTTTCTCTATCCTGTTTTTTAAAAATCTTTTTATTCCTCCGTTTGATGTTGCAGAAATTAAAAAGCATATGGATGAACTTGGAGTTAAAACACTTCCGATAGTTAGTATAACTGGTTTTATAATTGGTCTCGTTCTTACAATGCAAAGCCAGCCAGTTATGATTCGTTTTGGAGCTGAAGCTTTTTTACCTGGAATGGTAGCTCTATCTGTTGTTAGAGAATTGGGACCTGTTCTTACCGCACTTATTTTTGCTGGCAGAGTCAGCTCTGGTATTGGTGCCGAACTTGGTTCTATGCGCGTAACTGAACAAATTGATGCTATGGAAGTTTCTGCTATCAATCCATTTAAGTTTTTGGTTGTTACGCGTGTAATTGCTTGCACAATGATTCTTCCAATATTAACAGTTTATGTTATTTTCATTGCAGTTATTGGAGGCTATCTTGCACTCATAATTACTCAAAGTGTAAACTTCAATTATTATATTGATTCGGTTTTAAAAGCAATTCAGTTCGGAGATGTTATTCCCGGAATTGCCAAGACTTTTGTCTTTGGGTACATTGTTGGAATTGTTGGAGCTTACAAAGGCTTTACCGCCAGCAGTGGAACGGAAGGTGTTGGACGTGCTTCAACAACTTCTGTTGTAGTTTCATCTCTTTTAATTCTTTTATTCGATACTATTTTAGTAAAAATTTCTTTGTGGTTATGGCCGACTTAATTGTAAAAATAAATAATCTATCCAAAGGATTTGATAGTAATAAAGTTCTTGATGACATTTCACTAAATGTTGATGTAGGAGAAAACTTAGTTGTTTTTGGTAGAAGCGGAACAGGTAAAAGTGTTTTATTAAAGTGTATGATTGGATTGATGATTCCGGAAGATGGAGAAATTTTTATTGATGGTAGAAATGTTCTTAAATTAAAAATTAATGAGCTTAATGAAGTTCGGAAACAAATTGGATTTCTCTTTCAAAGTGGGGCTCTTTACGATTCGATGTCAGTCAGGGAAAACTTAGCGTTTCCACTTATTCGTAATTTTAATTTTTCCGCAAAAGAAATTGAGGAAAAAGTAATTAATGCTTTGCATATGGTTTCGCTTGAAGATGCGATTGGCAAGATGCCTTCAGAGCTATCTGGTGGAATGCGAAAAAGAGTTGCGCTTGCCAGATCAATTATTACTGAACCAAAGTTGATGCTTTACGATGAACCGACAACTGGACTTGATCCTTTAACTACAAAAGAAATTAGTGAGTTGATTTTAGAACTTCAAAAAAAATTAAATATGACTTCAATTGCTGTTACTCACGATTTGATTTGTGCAAACATTATTGCAGATAGAGCAATCTTTTTAATAGAAGGTAAAATAAAATACCAGGGCACAATACAGGAACTAACAAGCTCTGAGGATATTTTCCTTAGAAATTTTTTCAGTAAAGAAACAATTATATCTTGACAGGAGATTTTAATGTTTAAACATTTAACAGGTGCCAGATTAGGATTATTTGTTTTTCTGGGCACCATACTTTTAGTGATTGCCATTTTTTTAGTTGGAAATAAGGAATCACTTTTTACACCAACTTTTACTGCAAAAGCGATGTTCAATAACATTGAAGGCTTGCGTGTTGGCGCGGCTGTTAGAATGAGCGGTATTGATGTTGGAAGTGTAAGCGATATTGAAATTGCAAAGGATACCACAGGAAAAGTAATAGTTTCTATGCGGATTCAATCTGAAGTTAGAAATTTTATTCGTATCGATTCCAAAGCATCAATTGAAACAGAAGGTTTAGTTGGGAATAAAATTGTCGTTTTAACTGTCGGAAGCACAAGCGCCAAAGTTGTAGCCGAAGGCGGTTTTATTACTTCAAAATCACCATTAAGCATTGCTCAAATTATTGAAGAAAGCCAGGGAACCTTGAATTATATAAAGGAGATAAGCAAAGATTTTTCTGAAATAGTTAATAAGATTAATCGTGGTGATGGAACAATCGGAAAACTTATTAATGATGATCAATTGTATAATTCAACCAACCAGCTTACTGTTTCTGCCGATAAAAGTTTAAGTTCTATAACCTCACGAATGAACCAAATTGGTGATGCTATTGTTGGAGTAACTGCTGATTTTCAAAATATTGTTACTGGAATTGATAGCATTGTTAAAAAAATTGATGGTATTGTTGCCACAGTTAAGGAGGGGAAAGGTGTTTTAGGTTCTTTAGTTTCAGAAAAAAGTAGTTACAATGATTCTGTTACTGTAATTGTGCGTAATTTATTATCAATGACTGATGGAATAAAAACTGGCGCAACTAAGTTTGCAGAAAATATGGAAGCTTTAAAACACAACTGGTTGTTCAAAAGCTATTTTGAAGAGCGCGGTTATTGGGATATTGGCGAATATGAAAAAAGTGTGGATAGTAAAATTCAAGAGTTGAAAGATAGAACAAGAACTTTAGATGAAAGGATAAAACAGTTGCAGGAGATTGAAAGACGAACAGGTGGAAGTAAGTAGATTTAAATCAATAGTGCTCAGTAATTGCATTTCACTTTTACTTTAATCAGGCATTCCAATTTTTAATATCAAAAACTACGTTTAAAAGAGTTGATAGTTTTGTATGGCAAAAAAAGAAATTTATTCCAGAGATAAAATAATTGTTAAAGGTGCACGCCAGCATAATCTTAAAAACATCGATATAGAAATTCCAAGAAATAAATTAGTTGTTTTTACAGGTGTAAGCGGAAGTGGAAAATCATCTTTGGTGTTTGATACAATTTATGCTGAAGGACAACGCCGATATGTTGAAAGCCTTTCATCTTATGCACGCCAGTTTCTGGAAAGAATAAACAAACCTGATGTTGATTTCATTTATGGCATTTGTCCTGCAGTTGCCATCGAACAAAAAACTGGTACCAGAAATACCCGTTCAACTGTTGGAACAACAACCGAGGTTTATGATTACCTCAGGCTTCTTTTTGCAAGAATAGGAAAAACATATTGTATCAACTGCGGAAATGTTGTAAAGAAGGATACAGTTGGTACTGTATCCGATTGGCTTGAAACACAATCAGAGGAGGAAAGATTTTATCTTGGGTTCCCAATTCACCCACACGCCGGAAGAACTGTAAAGGAAGAATTCGAACTGTTAAAAAAACGGGGATTTTTCAGAGTCTTTATTAAAAACGCGATAATAGACTTGAATGAAGATTATAAACTTCCCAAGAAGAAAGAAAATATTTTTGTTGTAGTTGATCGCTTTAAAATAAAAAAAGGACAAGTAAGGGAAACACTTTCCGAATCAATTGAAACCAGTTTTAAAGAAGGCGAAGGTAGAAATTGTGTTATAAATGCCGGAACAAATGAAGTAAAACATTTTAATAAATTTTATGAGTGTTGTGGTATTCGCTATGAAGAACCTGAACCAAGGTTCTTTTCATTTAACAATCCATTTGGAGCTTGTCCGGTTTGCCAGGGCTTTGGCAGAACAGTTGGAATTGATATGGACCTTGTTGTACCGGAACCAAACTTAACAATATTGGATGGTGCAATTGCACCCTGGCGCTCTGTAAAATTCAGTAAGCACTTAAGAGATTTGGTAAGAACAGCAAAAGAAAATAATATCCCAATCAACATCCCTTTCAAAAATTTAACTGAAGAACAAATTAATTTAATTAAAAAAGGTTATAAGGGATTTCATGGGATTGAAGGATTTTTTGAAGAATTAGAACGACATACATATAAAATGCACATTCGGGTTTTACTTAGCCGGTACCGTGGTTGTACTTTGTGTAGTGCCTGCAAGGGTTCCCGCTTACGAAGAGAAACTTACCAGGTAAAGATTGAAGGTAAAGCTATACAGGATTTGATTTCACTTTCAATTGAAAATGTTTTGAACTTTTTCAAATCCATTAAATTATCAGAATACGATTTGGCAGTTGGTGATAGGTTATTAAAAGAAATAATCAAGCGATTAACTTTTTTAAATGATGTAGGATTAGGATACCTTACAATTGATAGAATGAGCAGCACTCTTTCCGGCGGAGAAACGCAAAGAATAAATCTTGCTACTGCATTAGGTTCTTCGCTAATTGGAACTCTATATGTCTTGGATGAACCGAGCATTGGATTACATCCGAGAGATAATTCAAGATTGATCAACATACTAAAATCATTAAGAGATATTGGCAACACAGTTTTAGTTGTAGAGCACGATCCTGAGATGATGAAAGAAGCTGATGTACTTGTTGATATGGGACCGCGCGCTGGAATCAATGGTGGAGAAATAGTTGCAATTGGAAGTTATGACGAAGTATTAAGAAATGAAAATTCACTAACTGCAAAATATCTTTCAGGAAAATTATCTATTCCAATTCCAGAGCATAGAAAAGTTGAAGAAACAAAAGTTATTACTATTAAAGGCGCTCGGGAAAATAATCTAAAAAATATTGATGTTGAAATTCCGTTGAATAAATTTGTTGTTATTACCGGTGTAAGTGGATCTGGTAAAAGTACATTAATACACGATTGCTTATATGGCGGAGTTGTAAAAACCAAAGGAGGCAACCCGGCAAAGATTGGCAGGTTTGATGATATCAGCGGAGTTAAATATATAAATGCAATTGAAATTGTCGATCAATCTCCGATAGGTAAATCTCCGCGGTCAAATCCTATCAGTTATGTTAAGGCGTTTGAGCACATCCGGGAGTTGTTTGCCTCGACTCACCAGGCAAAGGCTAAAGGATATAAACCCGGCTATTTTTCTTTTAATGTCCCCGGTGGCAGATGCGAAACTTGCCAAGGTGAAGGTTACGTGAAAGTTGAAATGCAGTTTTTGGCTGATATATATTTGGAATGTGAGGATTGCAAAGGAACACGATTTAAAAAAGAAATTAGAGAAATTACATTTAAAGGAAAGAACCTTGTTGATGTACTGGAAATGTCAGTTGATGTTGCTCTTGAGTTTTTTAGTGGCACAAAAAAAATTGAAAGTTATCTTCAGGTTCTTTCTGATGTAGGATTGGGCTACATTAAACTTGGTCAGCCATCCAATACACTTTCCGGTGGTGAGGCACAGCGTGTTAAATTGGCGGCTCATCTTGTTACTCAACGGCAATCAGATAATACACTTTTTATTTTTGATGAACCAACAACCGGACTTCACTTTGATGATATCAGAAAATTGTTGAATTGTTTTTTTATGCTTTTAAAAAATAATAATTCAGTTGTAATCATTGAGCATAATATGGAAATTATTAAATGTGCTGATTTTATAATTGATCTTGGTCCCGATGCTGGTGAAAGGGGCGGAAATATTGTTGCAACAGGAACACCGGAAGAAATTGCAAAAGTGCAACAATCATTTACCGGACAATTTCTAAAGAAAATGCTGAATTAATAATTAATTTAGTTTCTCTTGATTATTCATATTCAAAAGAAAATTATTTCTATAAAAATGAATTTGAGATCATATAAAAAAGTTTTATCTTATTAAAAGACCACGACTCCGATTTGTAGGACAAAACCTTACATTACTTTCAGTCAAACGCCTATACCTCACAAATTTACTTAATACTATGTTTCATTCAGTTATTTGAAGTTCTTATAAATACTGATTGATCCCATAATAAAAATTTTCAGTGAAAAAATTAAAAGTATCACATTCAATAAAAGAATTTAACATTAGAGGGAAGAAACAAAATCTGAAAGGCAAGAATAATTAATGGGCACATTAACTTGCCTCAACAGTAACTAAGGGGAGTAATTTAGAATCAGAAATTACTCCTCATCAAGTTTTTAATTTTTTAATAATAAATATAAGAGGGCAGCTATGAGCGACAATGAAAAAAACAAACTATCAATGTACCAGACAGTCATCTCCTATCTAAATGAAAACAGAGATATAATTTCCACAAATCGTTCGTTTTACTATGCAATTTCCAAGCTGCGTAAAGCGATGGATGAAATAAAAGTAAGAGATAAAGAATTATCTTCTGATGCATTGGAAAAAACCATCACAACATATAATGCAAAGGATGAGTTGCTTTTTTCTCTTGTTCCTATTACAACTGCATTATTTACCTTTGCCAGAGAATCAGGGAATATTGAATTGAAAGAAAAAACGCGCATATCTCACAGTCATTTGATAAGACTTAGAGATAGTGAACTTGCAAATAAAGCTTTTGCAATTCTTCAATATGCAATGAGTAATCTTTCCAAGTTAAATAAATATGGAGTTCTAAAAAGTACATTGCAAGAACTTAATTTGAAGATTGAAAGTTTTAGGGATGCTCTTGATAGTAAAATTATCACATTTGTTTCCAGCACTGCGGCTTTGTCTTTAAACGCTTCTTTTCAAGAGGCAGAAAATATTCTAAATAATCAGTTAGATAAATTAGTAGAGCCACTTAACCTGGAATATGAAGAGTTTTATGATGATTATCTTTCAATCAGAGCGATGGAATCTTTTGAAGAAACTGAAGAAGATGACCTGATTTTGGAAGGGCAAGACTAAGAAATATTTTAGTAATATTCCAAATTTAAAAAGGTGCAGGATGACTACACCTTTTTATTTTTAAATCCTATAAACTTTTAAAACATCAGTGTCCATAAGATATAATCAAGAATTAAAATTAATGCAGAAGAAAGAACAAAGGATCGGATTGTAGAATTTCCTACTCCTTCTGCCCCACCTTCAGTTTTAAATCCAATATGACACCCCAGTAGTGAAGTAACTCCGCCAAAAAAAACAGCTTTAACCAAACCGAAAACAAAATCCCCAAATAGAAAGAATCTTTTTACAGAAAGGAAATATACTGTGAAAGAAATTCCCAAAAACAGGTTTGAAATTACAAATGCACCAATGATAGAAATAATATTTGCAAAAATAACAAGTATAGGCATCATTACAATAGAGGCAAAAAATCGGGGCATAGCCAGGTAACGTACTGGGCTTATTGCCATTGTTTCAAGAGCATCAATTTGTTCTGTAACTTTCATAGATCCAAGCTCTGCTGCAATTGAGGCTCCGACCCTACCCGCAATTACTATAGCAGTTAGGACAGGACCAAGTTCAGTAATAATAGCTCGGCTTGTTGCAGTACCCATAAAAGATAATGGAGCAAGACCTTTTAATTGATAAGCGGCTTGCCATGCAGAAACTGCCCCAGTAAAAGTTGCAATAATTAAAACTAAAGGAAGGGAATTAACTCCGATGTGTTCCATCTGGAAAAGAACAAGATTCCTGCTTCGAATGATTGATGGAAAGTATCGAACAATTGATATTAACAGATTTGCAACCTGCCCAAGTTCTTCCAGGAAGTCTAATGTTTTTTTACCAGTTGCAGTTAAAAATCTTTTTAACAAATCAGTTTCTACTAATTTTTGTTTGTTAATTTACCTAAAATCAATCTTAAAGAAAAATGATATGAGTTAAATAAAAAGTTTTTAAAACTTAGTTTTTGATTATGGTAGTAATGTTATCTTCCACAATTTCATTTTTAAATTTGATTTTTTTTCCTTAACATGATATTGAAAATTTTGAGCAATTTAATAAGATCTTTTAACAACTTGTGGTGTTTGTATGCAAAAAATAAACTATCAGATAAGTAACCATACTGATACTCTCCAACTTCCAGAAAAATTGGAATTTGGTAAAATATTTACGGACCATCTTTTTGAGATGAATTATGTTGATGGAAAAGGTTGGACTGAGCCGACAATTAAGAAATATGAAAATCTATCTCTTGATCCTGCCACAATGGTTTTTCATTACGGACAAGCTATTTTTGAAGGATTGAAAGCATTTAAAACCTTATCCGGAAAAATTGCATTGTTCCGCCCTGATAAACATTTAGAACGATTGAACAATTCTGCAAGACGTTTATGTATTCCGGAAGTAGATAAAACTTTTGTATTGGAAGCCCTGAAAGAATTAATCCGAATTGATAAAGATTGGGTTCCCGATGGCAATGGAAATTCACTTTATATCCGTCCTTTTATTTTTGGATCAGATCCACAGCTTGGTGTCAAATCATCTAAAAGTTATAAATTATTAATAATTCTATCACCAGTTGGAGCTTATTATTCAGAAGGATTTAAGCCGGTAAAAATACTTGCGCAGGATGATTATGTGCGTGCTGTAAGAAAAGGTTTGGGTGATTGTAAGACATCTGCAAATTATGCTGCAAGTCTTTTAGCTGGACAGGAAGCAGCAAAAAAAGGATTCGCACAGGTGCTTTGGCTTGATGGAGTGGAATTAAAATATATCGATGAAGTTGGAGCAATGAATATTTTTATTGCATTAAAAAATGAAATTGTAACTCCTGCTTTAACCGGAAGTATTCTACCAGGAATTACAAGGTTAACCGTAATCCAACTATTAAAGGAATGGGGAGAAAACATTACAGAAAGACTGATAAGTCTTGAAGAATTGATTTCTGAATATGATAAAGGTAATGTGAAGTGCGTTTTTGGAACCGGAACTGCAGCAGTTATTTCTTCTGTAGAATCTCTGACGTTCAAAGAAAGGGTTTTGAAATTTAATAATGGAGAACCGAACGAACTTGAACTAAAATTGTTTGAGAAAATATCGTCAATTCAATACGGAATGAAACCTGACACCTATAACTGGTTAAGTTATATTTAGTGAAAAGCGAAATAGATGTTAATGTTGTGTTCAAATAAATTTTTTCGATTAGTTTTTTTATTTTTAATCCTATTTCCATCAAACAGAATTTTTTCTGAGAATGGCAAAAAGCCAAAAAATATAATCATAATGATTGGTGATGGAATGGGGCTAAATTATATCACTGCTTCCATTCTAAACGATGATAAAAATCCTTTCAAGGAATTTAATTCAATTGGACTTTCCATAACCTGTTCTGCCGATAATTTAATTACAGATTCTGCTGCCGGTGCTACAGCCTTAGCTTCGGGATATAAAACTAACAATAAATATATCGGTGTAGATTCTGCAAAAATTCCACTCCTAAATATTTTTGAATTTGCAAAGAAACATAAATTATCTACGGGAGTTGTGGTTACAAGTTCTATTACTAACGCAACACCTGCCTGCTTTGTTGCACATATTGATAACCGTGCACGGGAATTTGAGATTGCAAAGCAATATGTTGAAAGTGGAATTGATATTGCCATCGGTGGAGGATTAAAATTTTTTCTTACTCAGTCCAAAGGAGGGGGAAGAAGTGATGGATTGGATTTGGTTGATTCACTAAAGACAAAAGGATATTTATTTTACAAAGACTCGGATGAATTGAAAACCTACAATGGCACAAAAAAGTTATTTGCTTTATTGGATGACGATGGATTAAAACCAGTTGGTCAAAGAAATATTTCATTAAGCGAATTAACTACATCATCACTTAAACATCTTGAACAAAATAAAAATGGATTTGTATTGATGATTGAAGGTTCTCAAATTGATTGGGCGGCTCATGCTAATAATCAAAAGCAGATTATGCTTGAACTTACTGAGTTTGAAAGAACAATTGAATCAGTTTTAACTTTTGCAAAAAAAGATGGCAATACTCTTGTTGTAATAACTTCGGATCATGAAACTGGTGGTGCTTCAATTGTCTCTGGTAAAAATGATGGTTCAGATATAAAATTTGGCTTTCTTACATTTGGTCATACAGCAAATTGTGTTGGAATTTTTGCTTATGGACCTGGAGAAGAAAACTTTCGAGGTATTATGAACATTAATCAGATTGGAAAAAATTTCTTTAAACTAATTAATCCTACTAGAAATTCTAAACCAATTGTCTCTCGTACTACAACAAAATAAACTTCTATTAAATCTCTCCTTTCCCTAAAATAAAAAAAATTAAAAAAAAATGCTCAGGGTATTGACAAGTGCACATTTGTTTACTATTATTGTAGTGAACAATTGAGCACTATAATGAAAAATGAATTAACAGAAAGACAAGAAGAAGTTTTGAACTTTATTAAAGAGCATCTTAATGAAAAAGGTTATCCACCTACTTTAAGAGAAATTGGAAAGCGATTTAATATTGTTTCAACATTTGGAGTTAAAAGGCATTTAGATGCCTTAGGTAAAAAAGGTAAAATTAATGTCGACTCTAATATTAGTAGATCAATTACAATTGTAAATTTGAATCAACTAAAGGCAAAAGAAGAAAAGGAATTACAAAGAAGTCCAAATGAAATTCCGATAGTTGGTAGGGTTGCTGCTGGCTTGCCTATTTTAGCAGTTGAAAATATTGATGGTTACTTAACAATTGATCAAAGGATAGTTAAAAATTCTAAAAATTGTTTTGCCTTAAAAGTTAAAGGTGATAGTATGATCAACGCCGGACTTTTTGAAGATGATATTGTTGTTGTGTCACCTCAAAAATATGCTTCTAATGGAGAAATCATCATCGCATTACTTGGAGATGATGCAACAGTAAAAAGGTTTGAAGTAAGAGGTTATGAAACTTTTCTGGTACCGGAAAACGTTAAGTATACAGCTATACAAGTAAATGATAGAGAAGACTTTTCTATAATTGGGAAGGTTGTTGGTGTTATCAGGTGGTATAATTAAAAAGGAGTTAATATGAAATCTGAAATATTTTATAGCGCTATAAATAATAGAAGGAAAATAAGATTCCTTTACGGGATGGAAGAAATTACGCTGGAACCTTACTTCATTTCGCATGATAAAACAGGTCAAAAGGTAATTTATGGACGACCGGATTTTTCAAGTTATGTTAAAAAATTTGAATACAAAAGAATTGCTAATATTAAAGTGCTTAGCAATTTAAGATTTTCTCCAATAATTCCTATTATTTCTCTTGTTAACTAAGGAGTGATGAAATGACAACTACATCGGTTCGTGAAAATATTGATGAATTGATTAAACATTTTTGGATGAATGGATATATGACTGTTAGGAGAAAGTTTGGTACATATTTACCAGAACCAACACCCATTGGCAAATATGATGTTGATGCTGTGGGCAGATTTAAAAAAAGATTTGCCCTGGGAGTGGTATTAACTGATGAAGAGCTAAATGACAGTAAAATAAATGCAAAACTTGAGTTCCTTGCAACAAGACAAACCAAATATTCCAACAAGCGTGTTATTTTGTTTGTTGGAATTCATCCTGAAAATTTTTCCAGAGCAAGGATAGCAGTAGAAAGTTTAAGCCTTGATGCTTCTAGAAATATTAAACTTGTTATCCTAAATGAAAAATTACCTTCCACCACTAATACAGCTAAAGAGGACCATATTCCCAATAATTTTTCATAAACCCAAAATTAGTTTTCAAAAATATTTTTCCTACTTACTTTATTTCATAATATCAACTTATCTTTAAATGCAGAAACAAAATAGGTTTTGAATTGTCAAACAATCTGCGTTTATTCATCTAAATTGAGCTGTTCAAATTAAATAGTCTTGGTAAAATTGAAGATAATTTATAATGAATTCTATTACCTTGACATTTTAGGGTGGTTCAAGTATTTTTTGAACTCAAATTGATTCTAAAGAGAGACAATTGGGTAAGCCATACAAGGACTCTAAAATTAAAACAGATTCATTAAAAAGCTCTGGAAATATCCCCAACCACATTGCTATTATTATGGATGGTAACGGTAGATGGGCTAAAAGAAGAGGATTACCACGAGTAGCCGGTCATCAAAAAGGTGTAGAAACTGTTAGACAAATTGTGGAAGCTTGCGTGGAAGTTGGTGTAAAGTATTTAACTCTATACACATTTTCCACGGAAAACTGGAAAAGACCTAAAGATGAAGTTTCTACACTAATGAGATTAATAGTTAAGAGTTTGCATAAGGAAACTAAGGAACTTCATTCGAACAATATTAGACTTACGACTATAGGCGATTTTGAATCTTTGCCAACAATTGTGCAGAAAGAACTAAACGATGCAATTAAAATGACTTCAAAAAATACTAAGATGGTTCTGAATCTTGCTTTAAGTTACAGTGGCAGGTGGGAATTAGTTGAAGCATTTAAGCGTGTTGCACATCTTACTTACGTTGATGAATTAAAAATTGATGATATAAATGAAAAAATAATTTCACAAAACTTAACCACCGCAGAAATGCCTGACCCGGATTTAGTTATACGGAGTGGCGGTGAGTTTAGAATAAGTAATTTTCTACTTTGGCAGATTGCTTACTCAGAAGTTTATATTACAGATGTTCTTTGGCCTGAATTTAATCGTAATCATTTATTTGATGCGATTAAAGATTTTAAGAAAAGAGAACGTAGGTTTGGTTTAGTCAGCGAACAAATATCCATGAAGAATTAAGGTAAAAACTGATGCTTAAAACTCTCCGCGCAATATCTCTAGGACTTATTTTATTAATTATTATAAGTTCATCATCCTATTCACAAACTGCAAGAACACAGTATCAAATTCTTGGTATATCAGTTCAGGGCAGCAAGTCTGCTGATGCAACAACTATTATAGCAAATACAGGTCTTAAAGTAGGGGATGAGATTGAAATTCCTGGTGATCAAACAATGAACGCAATACGCCAGTTATGGGCATTAAATATTTTTTCTGATGTTCAAATTTTAATAGACAAAAAAATTGATCGCGGTGTTTTTCTTTTAATAAAAGTTACAGAATACCAGAGAATAGAAAAATATGTTATTGAAGGAAACGATGATAAAAGCACAAAGGATATTGAAGCGAAAATCAATCTGGTTCGTGGACAAATTCTTAAAACACAAGAACTTTATAATATCAAAACAAAAATTAAAGGATTGTACGAGGAAGATGGTTTACTTAATGCTGTAATTGAACCAATTAAGTATTCTTTTTTTTCGGCAGATACTATTGATGAAGAAATTGAAGTTACCTGGCAAAATACATTGGACCTTTCCGATGAATATAAAACCACGTATAACATTAAGGAAAATTCTAATAATTTTATTTCTAAAATTAAAGATAGAATTTTGGTAAAATTCAAAATAAATGAAGGTGATAAAGTTGTTGTTAGAATAATTGAGTTTAATGGAAACAAGGCATTTGATGATGATGATTTGAAAAGCGAGTTTGAAGAGACCAAAGAAGCAAAATGGTGGAAATTTTGGAGCAGTGCAAAATTAAATAAGAAAAAATTTGAAGACGATAAAAAACTTCTTACAACGTTCTTTCGTAAAAAAGGTTTTCGCGATTTTGAAATCCTTTCCGATTCTTTAATTTATTTTAACGATAAAAAAGACGTTAAAATTGTTCTTAACATTTATGAAGGAGCACAGTACAAAATCAGAAATATTATCTGGGAAGGAAATACTGTTTATAAAGAAGACGTTTTAAATTCCAGACTCGATTTTAGGAAAGGCGACATTTACGATTACGACAAATTTCAAAAGAATCTGCGTGGACCAAACGAAAAACAAAACGATGTTGCTGCTCTATATGTAGATAATGGTTATTTGGGTTCGCGATTCAATTCTTCAGAAAAGAAAGTTGCAGATGATTCTCTCGATATTATTATCCAGGTAGTTGAAAACAATCAATTCAAAGTTGGCAGAGTCGAAATTCAAGGAAACGACAAAACTAAGGATAAGGTTATACGCCGCGAACTTTATACAGTGCCAAATGATTATTTTAGCCGAAGTGCTATTTTCACAAGTTTGCAGCAGCTGGCTAATACTCAATATTTTAATGTGGAGAAACTATATCAGGAAGGAGTTGATTATTTTCCTGTAAATGATAGTACTGTTAATGTAACTTACAAAGTAGAAGAAAAATCGAGCGACTATTTAAATGCATCAGTTGGCTACAGCGGTAGTTTTGGATTTAGTGGTGCTGTAGGTGTAACATTAAATAATTTTTCAATCGGTGAACCGTTCCAGTTAGGTGGAGGACAAATTTTAAACTTCAACTGGCAGTTTGGTGTTGGGAATTATTATAGAACTTTTACCGTCGGCTTTACTGAGCCATGGTTTATGGATACCCCAACATTGCTCGGTTTCGAAGTATTTGATACCCGTCAGCAATACATTTATGATCTTAGTCAGTATGGTGGTACAGTCCGTGTTGGAAGAAGATTAACCTGGCCAGATATGTATTCAAACATTCAAGGATTCTTCAAATATCAAAACTACGATGTTAAAGAAGGTGGCATTTACTATCCCGAAGGTAAACGGCAACAATATACACTTGGAACAACTTTAAGCAGAAGAAATATCGATAATCCGATTTTTCCTTCTCAAGGTTCTTCTGTATCTTTAGATGCCGAAATTTCCGGCGGTCCGTTCTTACCAGGTGATGTTAATTATTATAAACTTCAGTTCAAAGCTGAGTGGTATAAAAGACTTTTTAATACAAACAGAATTGCTTTGTATTCTGTAGCAGAATTAGGTTATTTGCACGAACTTGATTTTAAATCACAATCGCTTATAAATCCATTCGAAAGATTTTGGATGGGTGGAAATGGTTTGGTAATTGCTACTGTACCGCTAAGAGGTTATGAGGATAGAACAATCGGTCCTGTAACAACTGAAAATAAAAACCTTGGCGGTAATGTAATGACACGTTACACCGTTGAAGTTCGGGCGGCGCTTGCTTTGGAGCCAATTCCAATTTACATTTTGGCTTTTGCTGAAGCTGGTAATGTTTTTAGGGAAATTAACACTGATGCTAACTTCTTTGATCTTAAACGTTCTGCTGGTATTGGTGCAAGATTGCTTATTAACCCAATTGGATTAATAGGATTCGATTTTGGTTACGGATTCGACAGGAAAAGTGTTGATGGGAAAGACCCTGCGTGGCTTTTCCATTTTCAATTTGGGAAGGGATTTTAGTTAAATAATAGTTTTATCGAATAATGTTGTTTGACATTATTCAAATTATCCTTATATGAATAGCAGTTTTTTTAATAAAATAATTTCGAGGTAAACGTGAAAAAATTTCTTTTAATTGCAGCTCTTGTTATTCTTGCAATATCAATGACTAATGCTCAAACTCAATTACAACAAAAAATAGGTTTTGTGGATTCACAAGTTATGTTGAATACTTTACCAGAAGCAATAAAAGCTCAGGGTGATTTAGATAAAATAGCAAAAGGATGGTACGCCAAAGCAGATAGTATGACAGCTAATTTACAAACTGATTATGCAACCTATCAGAAACAACAGGGAACAATGAGTCCTGAAAAATTAAAGGATGCTCAGCAAGTTATTGTAAATAAAGAGCAGGAATTAAATCAGTACAAACAAGCAAAGTTTGCGCAAGGTGGAGAATTATATAAAAAGCAGGAAGAACTTTTTGCTCCCGTTAAAGAAAAAATTATGAAAGGGATTCAGGAAGTTGCTAAAGAAGAAGCGATGAATTTTATTTTCGATAAAAGCGGCGATATTCTTTTACTTTACGCAGATGTTCAGTTCGATATTACTTATAAAGTTTTAGATAAATTGAAACGTGGAAAATAGTTTTATTTAAAATGTGAGAACTGTTTAATTTATTGATTTTGAATCTAATAAAAATTAAACTTTCATTTGAAATTTAATCCTGCTTAACAGATTTTTCCCCCAACAAAATTGTTGGGGCTGTTTATTTTTTGATATTGTATAAACTAATTTGGTAATGGATGATTTAATATCTACTTTTTTTTATAAAACATCCTAAGGTGCAAGAATGAAAAAATATTTTTTTATCATCGCTCTAATAATTTACGGTATTTCCGGCTCGCTTAACGCGCAATTAAAAATTGGTTATGTTGATTCCGACACTATAATGGATAAACTACCAGATGCTCAAGACGCTCAGCAGAAACTTGATGTAATTATCAAGGATTGGCAAACCGAGCTTAATAAACTTGAAAAGAACTGGAAAGATAAATATGATGATTATGAAAAACGTAAATTGATAATGAGCGACCAAACCCGCGCCGAAGTTGAAGGCGAATTGGTTAAGTTAGAAGAAAAAATGAATGATTACCGTCAAAAAAAATTTGGTGCAAACGGTGAATTATTTCAGAAACAGGATGAGGTTATGAAACCGATTCAGAACCGGGTTTTCGATGCGATTAAAAAAGTTGCAATTGATGAGGACCTGGATTTTGTTTTCGATAGAAGCGGGGATGTTCTATTTTTGTATGCCAAGGAGAAATATGACATTACAAATATTGTTCTTGAAAAATTAAAATAATGCTAAATGAAGCTAAGTCTAAAAGAAATTGCGGAACTAATTGACGGCAAAATTTTTGGCGATGAAAATATTTTAATTGAAAATATTTCTAAGATTGAGGAAGCCAAGCAAGGTGATTTAACATTCTTATATCTTCCGGCTTACGAAAAATATTTTCTGGATACTAAAGCTACTGCCATTCTTATCAAACCGGATTTTATTAAATCCAGAACTGATATTACATACATCGAAGTTCAAAATCCCAATACCGCTTTTTTTAAGATAATTGAAAAATATTTTAAACCGGAGTTTAATCTTATTGGATTGGATTCAACATCGTTTATAGATAGCACTGCAACAATTGGACAAAATGTTTCACTCGGAAAAAATGTTGTCGTTTCAGCGGGATGCTCAATTGGTAATAATGTTAAAATTTATCACAATACAGTTTTGCTAAACGATGTTGAAATTGATGATGACGTATTAATATTTCCGAATGTAACCATAAGAGAAAAATGTAAAATTGGAAAACGAGTAATTATTCATTCTGGTACCGTTATCGGTTCTGATGGTTTTGGATACAATCCGGATGCAAACGGAGTCTATCATAAAATTCCCCAGATAGGAAATGTTATAATTGAAGATGATGTAGAAATTGGATCTAATGTTTCGGTGGACCGTGCTTCTTTTGGTTCAACGGTAATTAAGAAGGGTGTAAAAATAGATAATCTGGTACAGGTAGCGCACAACGTGGTGATAGGTGAAAACACTGTGGTTGTTGCTCAAAGTGGAATTTCCGGCAGCACGAAGATTGGGAAAAATTGTATTCTTGCCGGACAAACCGGAATAGTGGGCCATATCGAATTGGCAGACAGAGTAATAATCGGTGCTCAGTCCGGGGTTTCCAAATCAATTAGTAAATCCGGACAATATCGTGGTTCACCTGTTCAGGATTATAGAACTGCATTAAAATCGGAAGCCCTTGTTAGAAACTTACCAGCATTTATTGATAGAATAAAAGAGCTTGAAAAAGAAGTTCAAGCATTGAAAGAAAAAGCAAAATAATGATGAAAGGAAATTTTAATAATGCTTGAACTACAAAGAACAATTGTTAATCCCGTTTCAATCTCTGGAGTGGGTTTACATACTGGTACATCTTGTACTATGACCTTCAAACCAGCAGCGGAAAATTATGGGATAAGATTTGTTAGAACTGATTTGGGTGGTAATCCGGAAATTCCAGCTATTGCAGATAATGTTGTTGATATTTCGCGCGGGACTACTCTGGCAATTGGAGAAGCAAAAGTTTACACAGTTGAACATGTGCTTGCTGCCGTAGCAGGTTTGCAAATTGATAACATCATAATTGAATTGGACGGAATAGAACCACCGGTTGGTGATGGAAGTGCGTTGCCTTATGTTAATATTTTGCTTGAAGCCGGATTCCGGCAGCAGGAAGCTCCTAAAGATTATTTGGTTATTGATGAAACAGTGCAATACCACAGCGACGAAGGACAGGTTGATATAGTTGCATTGCCGCTTGATGGATTTAGAGTAACGGCTATGGTCGATTATCAAAATCCTTCTTTAGGTAGCCAGCATTCAGGTTTATTCGATTTGGAAAAGGAGTTTGTTACCGAGTTTGCACCTGCAAGAACTTTTAGCTTTTTAAGCGAAATTGAAATGCTCGCTGACCGTGGCTTGATAAAAGGTGGTAACCTTGATAACGCTGTTGTCATCATTGATAAAACCGTTGATGAAGACGAAGCTAATATGTTAAAACAAAAGCTTGGACTTGATTTTGAAATTTATATTGGAACAACCGGATATTTAAATAATAAAACTTTACGATTCAGGAATGAGCCCGTTCGCCACAAATTGCTTGATATGCTCGGCGATCTTGCATTAATTGGAGCACCAATTAAAGCCCAAATATTAGCTGCACGCCCCGGTCATCGTTCTAATGTTGAATTCGCAAAACAAATCCGTAAACTTTACCAGCAGAAAAAATTTGTAAAGAAATATCAGTTCATAAAAACTGAAGGCGTGGTTTTCGATACCGAAGCAGTTATGAGAATTTTACCTCATCGCTATCCCTTCCTTATGGTTGATAAAATAATTCACCTTGAACTTGATAAAAAAATAATTGGTGTAAAATCAGTATCCATTAATGAACCATTTTTTCAAGGGCATTTCCCCGGGCATCCAGTATTTCCTGGTGTATTAATAATTGAAGCAATGGCACAAACAGGTGGCATTTTGTTAGTTAATGCTTTCCCTAATAAGATCGCTTACTTTATGCAAATAAATAATGCCAAGTTTAGAAAACCGGTTCTTCCGGGTGATCAAATGATAATTAAAGCAGAATTGACTGGTAAGAAAAGTAAAGTTGCATCGTTTGCCGGTAAAGTTTATGTTGGAGATGTTTTAGTTGCCGAAGCCGATTTTATGGCAGCAGTTGTTGATAGAGATATAAACCAAAATTCTAAGTAAAAAAATATTATGAACGAAATTCATCCTACCGCGATCATAAATGAAAATGCAAAACTTGGTGATAATATTGTTGTAGGTCCCTATACTTTGATAAATGATAACGTTACTATTGATGATGGCTGCCATATTGGTCCACACGTTGTAATTTATGAAGGGGCAAGAATTGGCAAACAAGTTAATATTTACCAGGGTGCTTCCATTTCCCATGTTCCTCAGCATATGAAGTATAATAATGAGCCTACACTATGTTATGTTGGTGATAATACAAACATTCACGAGTTTGCTACTATCCACCGAGGAACAGTGGATACGGGAAAAACTGTAGTTGGTAAAAATGTTTTAATGATGGCTTACTCTCATGTTGCACATGATTGCAGAATTGGCGATAACTGTATAATTGCCAACGCTGCACAGCTTGGCGGTTTTACTGAACTTGATGAGTGGGTAATAATTGGAGGTTCAGTTCCAGTACACCAATTTTGTAAAATTGGAAAACACGTTATGATTGGTACCGGTACTGGCGTAGGCAAAGATGTTCCACCATTCATTCTTGCTGCTGATGAACCTTTGAAGTACGCTGGATTGAATGTAGTTGGATTACGTAGACGTGGATTTACGACCGAACAATTAGATTCTCTTAAAAAAGTTTATCATATTCTTTATGATTCGCAGTTAAATGTTACTCAGGCAAAAGAAAAAATTACAAATGATTTTCCCAATGATCCTCTTGCAAAAGAAGTTCTGGATTTCATCAACAGAAGTCATAGAGGATTGTTAGGTAAGTAAAACTGCGAATATAAATTTATGGTAAATATACATCCGACCGCAATCGTAAGTAAAAAAGCAAGGCTGGGGGAAAATGTAACTGTTTCTCCTTTCGCAATTATCCATGATGATGTTGAAATTGGTGATGATACATTCATTGGTCCAAGAAGTGTCATCTATGATTATGCTCGGATTGGTAGCCGTGTAAAAATTTATCATTCTGCCTCTATCGCACATATACCACAGGATTTGAAATTCAAAGGTGAAGTTACATATTGTTTTATTGGTGATGATTCAACGCTACATGAATATAATACAATTCATCGTGGTACTGCAGCCACTAATAAAACGGTTATTGGAAAAAAAGTTTATCTAATGTCTTATACGCATATCGCTCACGATTGCATTCTCGAAGATAATGTAACCATTGCCAATTGCACACATTTAGGAGGACACGTACAAATTCACCATAACGCGGTGATAGGCGGGTTGGTTAAGATTCATCAGTTCTGCAGGATCGGGAAATTTTGTATGGTGCAGGGTTTAAGAAAAGTTTCTAAAGATGTTCCACCGTTTATCTTAGCTGGCGGTGCTGAATTAAGTTATGGTGGACTAAATAAAATTGGTTTGCGCAGAAATGGTTTTACAATTGAAAATGTTTTTAAGATAAAAGAGATTTACAACTACTTGTTTAATTCTCATTTAAATGTTACACAAGCAAAGGAAAAAATTCAAGCTGAATTTGGGGACGAAACTTTTACAAAAGATATTCTCGAATTCTTAAATTCAAGTGAAAGGGGAATAATAGGAAATTGAATTGGCAATTTATAAACTCTGGAGAAAATACCGGAGATTACAATATGGCATTCGATATAAACCTTGCCAAAACTTGTTCACAAGATCAAGCATATTTTCGCTTGTATCAGTGGAAACCATTCTGCATTTCTCTTGGTGCTAATCAAAAGTTTGAAGATATTAATTTAGAGAAAGTTTCATCCGATGGAATTGATGTTGTAAAACGTCCTACCGGTGGAAGAGCTATTTTACACGCCGAAGAAATTACGTATTCAGTTGTATATCCGCTTAATGGTGGACTAACCCCAACTGATATTTATAAAAAAATTAGCCTTGCGCTGGTCAGTGGTTTAGTTTCATATGATGCTAAATTAAATGAAGTAGAGCTTGAAAATATTCAACCGGATTTTGCTGAACTTCTGAAAGATCCTAAAGGCGTTGCTTGCTTTGCCAGCTCTGCAAAAAGTGAAGTTAAATGGAAAAGCAAAAAACTTATTGGAAGTGCTCAGCGGAAGATGGACAAAGTAGTTCTTCAGCATGGATCAATTCTTTGTGGAGATTTTCATTTAAAAATAATTGATTATTTGAATCTTCCTGAAACTGAAGTTCATATTATCAAAGAACATCTTTCTGAAAAAACAATCGATCTAAATTCAATCTTAAAATACTCTGTTGGTTACGAAAAATTATCTTTAGCTTTAGTTGAAGGTTTTGAAAAAGAATGGGAAATTAAACTAATAGAAAAAGTTGATATTTAAGGTGGACTATGAGTACACATACTGATTTTAGAAAAATTACAACCAAAACATTATACCTATCAAAGCAGAAGGGAATTAAGATTACCGCATTAACTGCGTACGATTTTATTACTGCAAATCTTTTAAATCAAGCTGGTATAGATTTGATTTTGGTTGGCGATTCTCTCAGCAATGTATTCCAGGGAAATGAAACAACATTACCAGTTACAATGGATGAAATGATCTATCACACTAAAGCTGTTTGTAAAGGAGTTGATAGAGCGATGGTTGTGGTAGACATGCCATTTATGTCTTATCAAACAAACATAGATGAAGCATTTAGAAATGCTGGCAGAATAATGAAAGAGACCCCGGCAGGTGGAGTTAAATTAGAAGGCGGCGAGCGAGTTGCGCTAACTATAAAAAAAATTACTGACGCCGGCATACCCGTAATGGGACATATCGGTTTAACCCCGCAAAGTATTCATCAATTTGGCAGCTATAAAGCACGTGGAACTGACACACAGGAAGCAGAAATTCTTTTAAAGGATGCTAAAATTTTGGAAGAAGCCGGAGCGTTTTCAATTGTGCTGGAAAAAATTCCCGCTGATCTGGCAAAAAGAATAACGGAACATATTTCCATCCCAACGATTGGAATTGGAGCCGGAATATATTGTGATGGACAGATTCTTGTTACACCAGATATGCTTGGTCTAAATGTTGATTTCCATCCACGTTTTGTTAGACACTATGCAGAGCTTGCAAACAACATTGTTGAAGCAGTAAAAAACTATGTAAAAGATATAAAAGAAAAACAATTCCCATCAGAAAAAGAAAGCTACTGATTAATTTAAGATTGCTGATTGCAGATTTCAGAAAGATAAAAAATTTTTTAATCGGCATTTAGCATTCCACAATTCGAAATACATATGAATAAATTATTAATAATATTGACGATTATTTTTATTACAACAACTTCAGTTTGTTCGCAGGATAAAACTGCAATTGAATCTTTTCTGAATGGCGCTTCAATCTCTGGTATAGTTGGAAACGATTCCGAAACTTGGGTGGCGACTTATGGTAAGGGAATTTATTGTTACCTTAAAAAAGAAAATAAATGGATAAATTATTCTACATCCAGTGGAAATTTACAGCAAGATTTTTTTTATTGCATAACCATTAGTAAAGATTTTGTCTGGGCTGGTTCAAGCGATGGGTTGTTTACATTTAATAAAAAGAGAAATAACTGGCAGAAAAGAAAGTTTGGACTTGGCGGCGAATTAGGAAACTGGATACGTGCCATTGCATATGATAACTTTCAGGATGTTTTATGGATTGGGCGTTTTAAATATCTAACAAAACTTGATATTGGAAAACAAAAATTCAGCGATTATGATTTAACAATTAACAACGATGTAAAAACTAACAACATTAAAAGTATTAAACTGGATGGCGATTCTTTAGTATGGTTTGGAACTGAAGCTGGAATTCATAAATACGATAAGAAAAAAGATATTGAAGATAAAACTTCGTTAGAATTTTTATCCAGCAAGAATGGCAATTTTAATAGCGAAGGAGATGGTGTTTCTATTGCAGATATCCTTTTTGAAAAAAATAATATTTGGTTTGCTCTGGATGAATTTGTAACCGATCAAAGACCAAATTTTAATATTGGAGGAATTTACCAGTATAACAGAAAAGCTATTTGGGAAAGAATAGATCAAACTTATGGACTTAAAGGCAATGGTATATTTTGTATGGAGCGTACTGGGAATTTAATATGGGCAAGTTTATACCAGTTTGATAAAACAAATAAAGAGCAGGTTGGGCAAGGAATTGCGCTTATTGATAGAATTACAAAAAGAGTTAGAATGATAAGCAAGGATGAATTGGAATTACGCACAGATAAAATTATTTGTATGTATTATGATAATGAAAGTATGTGGATAGGTACAGAAGCGGGTTTATTAAAAATAAAAATAATGAATGAACTTGCGAGATGGAAAAAATAGAAAGTTTTTATTCAGCTTATATTATTTATGGAATATTATAGTTTAATCTTATCCTCAATTTTTAGCTATTAGAATTAACAGAGGCAAAACATGTTCAACATACCCAAAGAAAGATTAAAAGAATTAAAATCCGCATTCCAAGGATTACGAATTGCAGTAATTGGTGATATGATGCTCGATTGCTACTTTTGGGGTGATGTGAAAAGAATATCCCCGGAAGCGCCTGTTCCGGTAATTGAAGTTGATGATGAATTCTACCGTTTTGGTGGCGCTGCAAACGTTGCTTATAATATTTCAACACTTGGTGGAATACCAGTACCAGTTGGAATTATCGGGTACGATAATCATGGTTCAATTTTCAATTCACTAATGGAAGATGTTCACATTTCCAGTGAAGGTATTATAACAGATGACCAGAGACCAACTACAACAAAAACCCGAGTTATTGCTGTCAATCAGCATATTGTTAGAATTGATCAAGAAAAGAAAAATTACATTGCCGAAAACATCGAAGGTAAGATTCTTAATTATTTAAAAGAAAATATATCACAACTTGATGGAGTAATCCTTGAAGATTACAACAAAGGAGTTCTAACACCAAAGATCATCGATGAAGTAATAAACTTATCAAAACAAAATAATGTTATAATTTCAGTAGATCCAAAGTTCAATAATTTTTTCAATTATAAGGATGTTACTGTATTTAAACCGAATCGAAAAGAAACCGAAGATGCATTTGGAATGAGAATACAATCTGATGAAGACATACTTAAAGCTGGAAATAAATTGTTGGAAAGATTGAATGCTAAATATGTTCTTCTTACTTTAGGAGAGAAAGGGATTGCAATTTTTGAAAAAGGTAATGATGTTGTTAGAATTCCAACCAAAGCAAGAAAAGTTGCAGATGTTTCCGGAGCAGGCGATACTGTTATTGCAACATTAACAATGGCATTAGCAGCTAAAGCCAATATACACGAGGCAGCTTACCTTGCTAATTATGCAGGTGGTTTAGTTTGTGAGGAAGTTGGCATTGTTCCAATTTTGGCTGAAAAACTTTTTGATGAAGTTGGATATGATATCGAACATCAAAACAATTTACTTTAATAGAATATAAATCATCAAATTACACTATGGAAAACACCCTGACTCGTGAAGAAATAATAAAAGTTCGTAAGCAGCATAAAACTGAAGGAAAAAAAGTAGTTTTCACAAATGGCTGCTTCGATATTCTACACGCCGGTCATGTTGATTATTTGAATAAAGCAAAAACTCTGGGCGATATTTTAATAGTTGGAATCAATAGTGATTCATCTATGAAAATTATAAAAGGGGATAAGCGTCCAATCATTTGCCAGGAAGAGAGAGCAATTCTCGTTAGTAATCTTAAAGCTGTGGATTATGTTACTTTTTTTGATGAACCAACCCCAAAGGAAATAATTGATGAATTGATTCCTGATATTCTTGTTAAAGGTGCAGATTGGGCAATTGATAAGATTGTGGGAAGAGATATAGTTGAAGCTAACGGCGGTGAAGTTAAGACAATTACTTTTGTAAACGATCAATCAACTTCTAAAATAATAAAAACAATTTTAGAGCGTTACAAAGACGGATGACAGAAACTAAAGTAAAAAAGAATAGAACACTGTTTCATAAAATTGTAAATGTGTTTCTGGGTGTTTTTATTGGAATATTTATTCTGATTGTAATTTTTATCGGCTTCTCTCAAACTAAAACTTTCCGGAATCTTCTGCGGGATAATGTAATTGAAATTGTAAATGCTAACATAAATGGTAAACTTTATCTTGAAAAAATTGATGGAACAATTCTTACTTCATTAATTCTTAGGAACACACTTCTTACGCTGGATAAAGACACAATCCTTATTGCAAAAAAAATTGAACTACAAACCTCACCGCTTAGAATTTTATTAAAACAGATACACATCCGAGACTTTTCTATAGAAGATGCAAAAATTGAATTGATGAAAGATTCTTCAGGGAAATACAATATAAGTCGTTTGGCAAAACCAACACCCAAAGATACTTCAAAATCTGAATTTCCGTTTTCAATTAGGATATCCGACCTTAACCTAAGAAATGTAAAATTTAAAAGTGCAACCTATGAAAATAAAAATAGTATAAAGTCTTATCCATTTCTCAACCTTGATGATTTCCGGGTTGATAGTCTTTACCTTTCATTAAATGCTTTTATCAACATTTCAAAAAAAGATTTCTTACTTAACATTGATGGAATAAGTTGTTATACTAATCTCAGTAACTTTTCATTAAGAAATCTTTCAGGAAAGTTTGAGTTAACAGAAAATTATGCTAGAGTTAAAAATCTTGCTGTTAAAACAAGAGGCACAGATTTCGAGTTAGATGCTTCGCTGGATAATTTTCATTTATTTAAAAATTTTACTTATGCAAAATTAAAAACCTCACCTCTTAAACTTAAGTTAACTACAAGAATATTTAATTTCTCAGAGCTTTCAAGTTTTGTTCCTGCTACTGATTTAATTAAAGGTATTGTTACTACAACATTGTATGCTTCCGGCACTTATGGCAATATAAAAATTGATAAAATAATGCTTGATTATTTGAATACGCATATTGAAGGAACTGCAACCTTATTGGACTTGCACAATCCCAAGAATCTTTTTATCAAAGCACATATTTCAAATTCTTATATCAACCAGCAGGATATTACAAAACTATTACCAAGTGTTCAGCTACATGAATTTCCTGATTTAAAAATAAAAAATATTGTAGCAGATTTTGAAGGAAAGCCGACAAATTTTAAAGCAAGTTTTAGTGCTGATTTACCGCAGGGTAATATTAAATCGGATTTAAAATTAGATTTTACATCCGACAAGATAAAGTATGATGTTTCATTAAATACGACCGGTTTAAATTTATCACCGATAATTAAATCATCAACCAACATTAACTTAAGAGCAATTATACAAGGCGAAGGAACTAATCCGCAAAATCTCACATCAAAAATAAAAATAAATTTGTCACCATCTTCGTATGCAAAGTATTCAGTGGATTCACTAAAATTAAATACTGATGCTAAAGATGGTATTTTCGATTTTAAAATGGAAACTCTTGCTGATGGCGGCAGATTTAACTTAAATGGAAATATTGATTTTTATGATTCCAAAAATCCTGTATATGAGATTTTTGGAAATCTAACAAACCTGAATCTTGAAAAAATTCTAAAAAATCCTGCAATGAATTCCAACCTTAATCTTTCAATGGAATTAAGAGGCAAGAGTTTTGATCTCGACAGAATGAATAGCAAACTAATAGTTCGAATTGATTCTTCCAAATACACTACAATAAATATTCACCCAACAGAATTTATCCTAAGCTATACCAGACCCAGTGCAGATTTACAGTTGATCAAATTGTCATCTGATTTTTTTGACCTGAATATAAAAGGTAATTTTTCTTTAAAAGATGCGGCTAATGTAATCGGTTATGAAGTTGAAACAGTTTCCAACTTAGCTAAAAGAAAAGTAAATGAAATTAATCCATATGCGTTTTTCAGAGACTTAGGAAAAGCAAAAGAGTTTGATCTTCAATTAGCTAAAGAAGAAAAAATTCCTGACTTTGTGAAAAATAAATTTGCCATGAGTTACGATTTAGTAATAAAAGATTTAAGTAAGATTGCTGCATTAACCAACTTCAAAAACTTTGATTTAGAAGGCAAGATTTTTGGCAGTATAAAAAACGGAGATCGGCAATTTGAATTTTCAACTAATGCCATTTTCAATCACTTGAAGATGATCACTAATGATAATGTCGTTTATGTCTCAAACTTTAATTTAAGCTTTAATGGAAGCAGAGAAAACCAAGTTGCTGCCACAGATAATATTTTAGGAAATTTAATATTAACAACCGAAAGAGTATTTTCTGGAACTGATGTAAATAATTTTTCTTTGAAATTGAATTTAAACAAAAACGTTTTAGGCTATGATTTATCAGCTCAATTGGATACTACCATCAGCGCCGCTGTAACTGGTAAGGTAGATTTTTCCAATAATAATTTGAAATTATCTACCGATAAGTTTTATCTGGATTACAAAAAATTTATATGGGAGAACGATGGTGAGTTGAAGGCTTTTTATAACAAAGATTATTTTGAACTTCAGAAGTTTCTGTTAGTCAGGTACGGCTCTTCCATAGATTTATCCGGTAAAATATTTGGCAACGGTTTGGAAGAAATTTCGGCTAAGGTATCAAATCTTGATTTGGAAATGATAAACAATTTAGCTGAACTAAATCCTAATACTCTGTCAGGTAAAATAAATCTTAATGCTCAGCTTAGTGGATTCTTACATCAGCCAATTATTAAACTTCAATTAAATGTTGATAATATTATTGCTAAAGGAATAAAGCTTGGTTCTTTAAGAGCAGGATTTAATTACAGTCAATTACTTCTTACATCAGACATAAAGTTTCTGGATACAACATTCAATCAGGATAATCCAAGTTTAGCAATCCTTGGTCAAATTCCAATTAATTTAGCATTTGTTGGAGCGAAGGAAAGATTATTAAAAGATCAAGCAGTTCAACTTTCTCTTAAATCCAAAGAGTTTGATCTAAGTGGATTTGGGAATTTCATTCCTGCTGTAAAAGATTTAGGAGGTAAACTGTTTGCCGATTTAATGATTGGTGGAACGTTGAATGACATCAATTTGAATGGAAACATGTATCTTTCAAACGGAGCTTTTACGCCGCTTCAAAATAATCTGCCGTATGGTTTGGATATGAGTTTGTTGTTTCAAGGTAGTTCCATCATTCTAGAAAACTTTAATTTAAGAAATACTGGCAAAACAGTTTTTAAAGGAAGAATGTTTGGGGGTGGAAAAATTAATTTTAATGAAAGTACAGCAGATATGAACATTCGTGGAGATCTTGTTGTGTTGTCACCTGAATCAAAATCTGCTATGCCTTATTTTTATGGAGATCTTACAATTAAAACTGACGGTGATTGGTTGTTTACTTATAAAGATGGCTTTAGTTTTTTTAAGGGAATTGTATTACTTAAAAATGCCAACATTACTATTCCACAAACCGAAACATCATACAGCACCGGTAGTGATTACGTTTATCGTTACGTAGTTGATTCATCCAAAATTGATGAAAAGCAAGATGAGTTTAAAGAAGTGATTGCTCTTTCTAAAAAGCATAATCCAATAAAAATTAATCGACCTAAAAAATCATCTAACTTTGGTTACGATGTACGAATTAGAACTGAAGAAGAAGCAATCTTAAATTTAATTTTAAACCAGGAAGCTAATCAAAAATTAAAAGCTGTCTTAAGCGGCGATTTACTTTTTGAAAGCGGCGGTATTGCACAAGGTGAATTTAAATTATTAGAAGGTTCTGAATTAACTTTCTTCAAAACTTTTACAGCTGAAGGAAAAATTTATTTTGAGCGCGAACCCACAAATCCCAGGTTGGATATTGTAGCAACCTACCAAAGCGAACGCGGAGATACAGCTGTTGCTGTAAAAATAAGGCTTGAAGGTCCAGTGGATAAATTGGGAGAGAACCTTTCCAAAAGTTCTAAAAACATTGCCGTCTATGAGACCCAGACTAATATTGATCGGGACATTCCATCACCTGATAAAAGCGCTGCCGATGCAATATTTTTTATTTTAACTGGAGAGTTTGTAAGCGGGCAGACGGCTGGAAGTAAAGCTTCTATAAGTGGTTTATTTAATCCAAATGGATATGCAAACTCAGCATTAAGCGGAATTCTATCTTCCTTTGCAAACGAATATCTTGGTGACGTTGTTAGAAATATTGAACTTGAGCAGCGGGGAAGTTCTCAAAGATTATCTGTCAGCGGCAAAATTCAAAAGTTGAAGTATTCTCTTGGAACTAAAACCGAAGAATTCCAGGACATTAGTAAAGCAAACTTAAAATTGGAATACCCGTTCAGCGATTACTTTCTTATCAGGTTTGAACGAAAAGATCCGATACTTGAGAATATGAATAACTCTGAAAAAATTAACGAAATTGCTATTAAATATAAGTTTGTATTTTAATGAAGAAAAAAATTATTGCGTACTTTAAGAAAAATCCAGGCGTTAACATCAAAACGAGTGAGCTTGCTAAGAAACTTCAAATGCAAGATGAGCACGAATATTCAGCTCTGAAATCAATGTTACACGACCTGGTTGAGGAGAATATTTTGATAAAAAAAGGCAAGCGGTTCAGGTACAATTCTGTAACTGAAGGAAAGTTAATTGGTACAATCAGCATAACCGAAGGAGGTTTTGGTTTTGTTACTTTAACTAAATCGGAAGCTGGTGATATTTTTATTGCATCAAGAAATTTAGGAACAGCTTTTAGCGGTGATACTGTTGAAGTATCTTTATTTGCGAAGCAAAAAGGTAAAAATCTTGAAGGCGAAATTGTAAATATTATCAAAAGAGGTAAAGAAGAAATTGTTGGCGACCTCCATAAGACAAAAGCATTTTACTTTGTTAAAAGCGATGACAGGAGCATTCACAGAGATATTTACATTGGCGAGAAAGATCTGAATGGTGCAAAGAGCGGGGATAAAGTTGTAGTTTCTAAAATTGATTGGAAATCATCAAATCTGAATCCAGAAGGTAAAGTAAAAGAAATTCTGGGGAAATCCGGTTCTTATGATACAGAAATTTCGGCTCTGGCAAGGGAATTCAACCTTCCATATGTTTTTCCAAAATCTGTTCTAAAAGAAGCTAATCATATCACTCTGGAAATTAAAGAAGAAGAAATAGCAAAGCGTTTGGATCTTAGAAGTAAAAATATTATTACAATCGATCCCGAAGACGCAAAAGATTTAGATGATGCAGTTTCAATAGAAGTTTTGGAAAATGGTAATTACATGGTTGGTATTCACATTGCCGATGTAAGCCATTTTGTTGATGATGGAACTAACCTGGACGTTGAAGCAAGCCAGCGTGGAAACAGCGTTTACTTTGTTGGTAAAGTTATACCAATGCTGCCGGAAAGAATTTCTAACGGTATCTGTTCTTTGGTTCCAAATGAAGATAGACTTACTTTTTCTGTACTTGCAGAAGCTACTAAGGATGGTAAACTAATTGATTATCAAATTCGGAAGACAATCATCAACAGTAAAAGAAGATTTACCTATAATGAAGCGCAGGAAGTTATTGAGAAAAAGGCTGGAGATTTTGCTAACGAACTTATTCTACTTAATGATCTTGCCAGAACTTTTCGGAACAAAAGGATGTCTAAGGGAAGTATAAACTTCATTAGTCCGGAGGTTAAATTTGTTCTTAATGAACTTGGTGTACCGATTCAAATTGAAAAGAAAATAGTTAAAGAAAGCCATGAATTAATTGAAGAATATATGTTGCTTGCAAATCAAATTGTAGCTAAGCATATTGGTGGAGGTAAAGGTAAATCGGAAATGCAGTTTGTTTACCGTGTTCACGATTTACCGAATGAAGAAAAAATAAGAGAATTTGCAAATTTTGTAAAATCCTTGGGTTTTTCTTTTGATCCAAATTCAGCAAACAAAACTAAACAGTTCCAAAAATTGTTAGAAGAAGTAAAGGGCACCGAAGAAGAAGATTTGATAAACGATGTAGCAATTAGAACTATGGCAAAAGCAATTTATTCCACAAAAAATATTGGTCATTATGGATTGGGCTTTAAGTTCTATAGTCATTTTACATCTCCGATTAGAAGGTACTCAGATTTAATAACGCATCGGTTGCTTTTCAGTTATCTGGAAACGGGAATGCAAAAATATTTTCGTGGAGATGAACTTGAAGAAATTTGCGAACATATTTCTGCAACAGAAAGAAAAGCGCTGGAGGCTGAAAGAACATCTGTTAAACATAAACAGGTTGAATATTTGTCTAATCACGTAGGTGAGGAATTCCATGGTGTGGTTTCCGGAATAACACACTTTGGTATGTTCATAGAATTAACGCAAAGCCTTGCCGAAGGATTGATAAGACTTAGAGACCTGGAGGACGATTATTATGTTTACGATGAAAAAAATTATTCGTTAATTGGACGTAGTACAAAAAAACGTTATCGGTTAGGAGATAAAATTACAGTAAAATTAATTCGCGTTGATAAAGAAAAACGGGAATTGGATTTTCAGATTGTTGAAGACAAATTTAATTGAATAATTTATTTGTGAATTGCCAAGAGTTTTGTAAAAAGCTATTCACTGAAAAGAAAATATTATAAATAAGTTAGGTGATATTATGGGCAAAAAAGTATTTCTGTTTTTAATATTTCTGTTTGCCTCAAATCTTGTATTTGGTCAGTTCGGTAAGAATAAAATTCAATACAAGAACTTTTCCTGGTATTACATTCAAACCAAACATTTCGATATTTACTTTCCACAAGGTGGAGAAAAGATTGCCGAGTTTGCCGCTAAATCCATTGAAGATGCATTAACATCAGTTCAGAAAACTTTCAATTATACAATAAATAATAGAATTTCTTTTATCATTTATAAATCAACAAATGATTTTCAGGAAACAAATGTAACCGACGAATACCTTGAAGAGGGAATTGGTGGGTTTACGGAAATATTTAAAAACAGGATCGTGCTCCCATTCGATGGTTCCTACAGTCATTTCCGTCATGTTATTCACCACGAACTAACGCACGGTGTTGTTAATGATATGTTCTATGGCGGTTCTCTTCAGAATGTAATTTCAAAAGGAATTTCTATTCAACTTCCACTTTGGTTTAATGAAGGTTTAGCTGAATACGAATCAGTTGGCTGGGATACTGATGAAGATATGTTCATTCGCGATGCGGTTATTAATGATAATATGCCGGATATAAATCGATTGAATGGATATTACGCTTACCGCGGTGGGCAGGCTGTATTTAATTACATCGCCAGGAAATATGGGAGAGAAAAAATTGGCGAAATAATTAATAAAACCAAGGGACAGGGAGATTTGGAGGAAGGCTTAAAATCTTCAATTGGATTGACTACAGAAGAATTAAATGAACGATGGAAAAAAGATCTTAAAAAAACTTATTGGCCAGATATTGCTACGCATGATGATCCTGACGTATTTGCTAAAAGATTAACTAATCACAAAAAAGAAGGCGGCAACTATAACACCAGTCCTGCAATTTCACCACAAGGGGATAAGGTTGCTTTTATTTCTAACCGTAACTTCTACTTTGATGTTTATCTAATGAATCTGATTGATGGAAAGATTATAAAAAAATTAGTTGAAGGGAACAGATCACCGGATTTTGAGCAGCTAAATATTCTTTCACCTGGTTTAGATTGGTCACCTGATGGAAAAAAAATTGTTCTGTCAGCTAAAACAAGCGGCTGGGATGTTATTTATATAATTGATGTTGAATCTGAAGATAAAGAAGAATTACCGATTCGTATGGATGGAATCTCATCTGTTAACTGGTCACCCGATGGTCAATTCCTTAGTTTCATCGGACAAAATGGAATTCAATCCGATGTTTTTATTTATGATTTATGGAAAAAGGAATTAACAAATCTTACAAATGATGTTTTCACTGATTTAGATCCGGTTTGGTCACCCGATAATAAAATAATTTATTTTGCCTCCGACCGCAGCAATTATCTGAATCCTCAAGCGCTTCCGGATACATTTAATATTGCTAACTTCAATAATAATCGTACACACATTTATGGAATTAATCTTGATAAAAAAAATATATTCAGAGTAACAAATTTTCCTTATGGTGATGAAATATCACCGGCAGTTTCTCAGGATGGTAAAGAGATTTTATTTATTGGTGAACTAAACGGAATTAATAATATTTTTAAACAGAGAGTTTATTTAACTGATAAAGATTCTGTTAAAAGTATTGATCAATTGCCTTCAACTCCAATTACTAATTCTTTAAACGGATTATACCAGCTTTCCTTATCAAATGATGGAAAGAAGTTAGTATTTAGTTCCTTGTATGAATCCGCCTATAATATATTTCTTCTGAACAATCCGTTCGAACCAAAGACTGACAAGCTTCAATTAGAACCAACAGTATATTATTCACAATCAATTTTACCCAAAGAGGAAATTAAAGACACTCTTAAATCATTTGTGGAAATTTCAAAAACGAAGAATACAAATGTTGTTGATACAAGCAAAACTGAAGTAGCTACAAGTCCAAGCATCTTTGTTGGAAATATTGAAGAAGCACCAAAAGCGGATACCACTAAAAAGAAAGTTGATTACAGTAAGTATATTTTTTCTGATAATAAACAGATTAAAAGAGATAGCACTACAGCAGAAAATAATCCAGAGTTTAATCCGGCAAACAACCTCGATTCCAAAGGAAACTATTTAGTAAATAAATACAAGATTGATTTTTCTCCGGATATTATTTATGCTAATGCCGGTTATAGTACGCTCTATGGTTTACTGGGCACTACAGTTCTTTCATTTAGTGATATGCTTGGAAACCATAGGATAATTGGAATTACCAGTTTGCAAATTGATTTGAAAAACAGTGATTATGGTTTAGCTTATTATTATTTGCCAAACAGAGTTGATTTTGGAATTGAAGGATTTCACACAGCACGATTTGTTTATCTTCAAAGAGGACAAAATTGGAATTTGTTTAGATTCCGTAATTACGGAATGGTACTTTCCGCAAGTTACCCGCTAAATAAGTTTTATAGAGTAGATGGTGGTGTTAGCTGGCTTAATATTTCATCTGAAAACCTTGATGATGTATCCGAACCTTCAGAAAAAGTTGGTTACCTAATTCCATCTTTAAGTTTTATTCACGATAATGTTTTGTGGGGTTATACTTCTCCAATTGATGGAACAAGATATAATTTAACATTATTTGGGAATCCTGTTTCGGGTAGTGAGCATCAAAGTTTTTATTCATTAAACTGGGATTACAGGAATTACAGCAGATTCTGGTACGACAATTCTTTTGTGTTTAGAATTTCTGGTGGCTATTCCGGCGGTGAAAATCCACAAAACTTTTTTATTGGTGGAACAGAAAACTGGATAAACAGAAACTTTAAGACCGGTGAAATTCCGCTTAACAAAGCTTCTGATTTTGCATTCCTTACACCAGCACTTCCACTACGCGGTTATGATTATGCTGAACAGATAGGACATAAATATGCTTTGCTTAATCTGGAATTAAGAATGCCCTTGATAAGATATTTAGTGACGGGTCCAATCCCAATTTTATTTCAAAACATTCTTGGTGTAGCTTTTATCGATATGGGTTCTGCCTGGAATGATACAAAGAAACTACAATTAATTGCCAAGGTAAATGATAAAATGATGACCAAAGATATGCTGCTCGGTACCGGTTTTGGTGCAAGGATGTATTTCTTATACTTCCTGCTTAGGTTTGATGTGGCATGGTCATACAATCTTGATTCTTTCTCCAGACCAAAATATTATTTTTCTATTGGAGCAGATTTTTAGTTTTTAAAGGGTATAGGGGTATAAAAATTTAATATATACCATATACCCTTATACCCATTTACTCCTATACCCCTATATCATTGTACCTATAGTGTATAAAGATTTATTTTTTTGAAAAAACCAAGACGGCAGTAAAATAATTTCATTGATTTAATAAGCGAAATTATCTATACTGAAACGGGTTAAAAGTTTAATTTATTTATGAAGGGAGCATTGGTAAAGTTAGTCGGTAAATTCTTCCGAAAAGTACACGATATTATTTTAATAAAGTATTCTCTTACGATTATTCTCCACATAAAATCTCCAATCAATATATATTTTTATCAATTAAAAGAGGGGAAGCGAAATATTACTACAGTACATTTAGTAAAGAACAATTGTAAAATTCAAACTGCGAACAGGTAAATTATTTTTTCTGTTAGAAGAATAAGTTTGTTTGAAAATAAATTTGGTTTAGCTGTAGGTGATTTTGAATTTTCTATTTGCAGAAAAAAAGTGAATAATTATAAAATTGAATTAGCAAGAAGTAAAATTGATTTTTCAAATGAGGGGATAAAATTGGAATTAGCAGTTTATATTCGGAAAAGATAATTTTTTCTTTGGCAAAGACAATTTTTATTTTGGAGAAATAAATAGATGTCTGGATTTGATAAAAACGATGAAGGATTTATCAAATTGGAGAAAGAAATATCAAAATGAGAATGGAAAATGTAAAAATAGGTTGGGAAATCACAGATTTGGTTAGGAAAATAGTAAAATGATGGAAATTGTTGAAAAAACAAAGATTGCGTCGCTTCGATTGTTATGGAAGTTAGATGATTCATCCCGAAAGACGGGATGAATATTTAATAAACAATAATAGGGAGAAAGTAAAATGAACATCAAACAAACCAACAAGGTAAATATGTTCGAGCGCGTTGCTGCTTATCTAGCTCTTTTCAAAACAAAAATTGTCTATTCAACGGCATTCCAGGAGGCAATTAATAGTTTAGAAGAGCTTACAGAAGCAATATGGGCAAAGGACAATGAAAAATCCGGGGCAACAAGTGGAAAGATTGATACAAAAACACAATCAGGTGCAGCTCTGGTAACGCAAACGTTAAAAGTAACTGCTGCTTTATTCCTTTGGGGCAAGAAAAATAAAAATGATGAAATTAAAGCCCTTGCCGGGATAAAAAAATCGGAATTTAACGGGCTTAGAGATGCGCAAAAAGTAAACAAGGCAAAAGCAATCTACGAAGCTGCAAAAGATAAAGATCTTACTTTTGCCGGTGTAGAAGCAGCAGATATAAATCAGTTAAATACAATTGCTGATGAATTTAAAGGTGGCATTACTGACATAGGAAGCGGAGCTTCTAAACGTATTAGCGCAGGCGTATCCTTGGATGAAATGATTACCCAGGGAGATACAGCCATTAAAGAAGATATTGATAATTTTATGCAGGCTTATGTGGATAAGAATCCCGAATTTTATACAGGCTATAAAGCTGCCCGTGTTATTTATGATAAAGGCGGTAAGCATAAAACCCAGGAATCGGAGAAAGCAGAAGAGATAAAGAAGTAATAGAAGACAGAGCAAATCTAATTAATCAAAACTTTGTGTCTTTGTGCCCTGGCGGCGGACGGAAAAACATTGCTGTTAGGGCACAGAGATACAAAACATTTTTACTTTTACTCATCTTATGCAGGTTTATGTTTGCAATATCCTAGCGCGGCAATCCTCAATGGTTGATGTTTGACGGATGATGGAAAATGGGAAAATCTTTAAATATTTTAACTTGCCTGAAGTAAGCAGGCACAAAAAACAAAAAGTTAACTACATGACTATAATTAGTTGCAACTATATTTTTCGATACAAAATAATAAATAGCTTTATAGGGGGATAAGAAGATGAATTTATTTAATGAAATTAACAAATATTTTGAGCTGATATTACAATTTGATAACCCGGTTTATATTTCGTTGTTCGTTTCGATAATAATAATTTTTTTATTCTATATCTTTTATAAACATGGAATAATACCAGTCCGTAAAAAGTCTAAAAGAGAAAAGGAAGAATTGGAATTAAAGAATACAAGGTTAATGGCTTTATTTGCAGAACTTGATCCCGACCCGATACTTAGAGTGAATGAAAGCGGTTTAATAATAAGTGTAAATAATGCTGTATCTAATTTAATTAATGATAAGAGTCTTATTGGAGAATCGATATATGTTTTATTAGATGACAAAAGTTACAACGTAAAGGAATGCATTATAAATAATAAATCTTTGCAATTTTATAAGACTATCGGAGACAAATATTATTCAATAATATGTAAAGGAATTTCTCATTTACATTTTCTGCAGGTCTATATTCATGACATAACCTTTAGAAAAAAATATGAAGAAGAACTGAGAAAATATCATGAAAGAATCCAGGAGAAAATAGAATGTGAAAGAAAAAGAATTTCGTATGAGCTTCATGATGGAATTGGACAGAATATTATTCTTGCAAAACTTATGCTGCAGAAAGGAGATGAACATTCAAAAAATAGTAAAGGAAATGAAAATTATATTAAAGTATTAGAAGTTCTTGAAAACACAATAAGGGAATTAAGAAAGATTGCTCATAATCTTAGACCTAGAATTCTTGAAGAAGAGGGAATCGATTCAGCTTTAAGGAGTTTATGCGACGCTGTTAAACAGGAAACCGGATTAAAGGTAGAGATAAACGTAAAGCTTAATACAAAAAAGCTTGATGATAAACTGGAAGTATTATTGTTTAGAATAACGCAGGAAGCAATTAATAATATTATTAAACATTCAAAGGCAGATGAGTTTAATATAAGGTTATTTAATTCTGTGAATATAATAAAACTGATAATTGCCGATAATGGTATTGGTTTTAAACACAATAACTTTACATTCAGCAGCAAAGGATTAGGATTATTAAATATGAAAGAGAGAGTTGAAATCCACGGTGGTAAAATTAAAATTGATACTAGTCCGGGTAACGGTACGATACTGTATTTTGATATTCCACTAAATTAAAATGCAAACAATAAACATAATAATAGCCGACGATCATAAATTAGTAAGAGAAGGATTTATTAGTCTTTTAAAACACCCGGCTAAGATTTATCCGATACGGATTAGTGTTTTAGCCGAAGCCGGGAACGGCAGGGAATTAGTGGATTTATATTTTAAGCTAAAGCCCGATTTAATTATTATTGACTTGGCGATGCCCGTTTTAAGCGGCATAAAGGCATTTAAGGAAATAAAAAATTACGATGTTAACATTAAGGCATTATTCCTTTCTATGCATGAAGATGAGGCTTACATTTACCATATAATAAAAGCAGGCGGGATGGGTTTGGTTGGGAAAAGCGTTGCAAAAGAAGAATTGCATTATGCAGTAAAAAAAATATATGATGGGGAAATTTATTTTGGGAAACAGTGGACCGAAAGTAAATTAAAAAAGCTAGTTAATAATTACAGCAATACAGGCAACCCGGAGAAATATATATTTGAAAATGACTTAACTGAAAGAGAGACTGAAATTATAAAACTGATAGAAAGCGGGTTATGCAGCGATGAAATTGCAAGGAAATTATTTATAAGCAAACGAACAGTTGATACGCACAGATCCAACATTATTAAAAAACTGAACCTGAAAACGGAATTTGATCTTTATAAATTCGCTGCCATGTTTATAGAATTTAACATTAATTAGTAATGAGTAAAAATTAATCCCTGAACAATTGAGAATATTTTATCGATAAATTAGATCGATTTTTATTTGTTAAACAGTTGTTGTGTTTTCCGAAAACCTTACCAGTAATAGCGGTTTTGCTTAGGACAACAACTAAAACGCATATTTATAAATACGTATTAATACGTATTTTGAATTAAAGACTTACGCGATATATTCTCCAGGAATTATTTAAAAATTTTAGGGAGAATAGAAATGAAGAGAATTATTGTAATTATTGCCGGAATTATTGTAATAGCAGCTAATACAATTTTTTCGCAGGTATATGGAAAGATTTATTCAGGTAATGAAGCTGATAAAATTTATGGACCAGTACTGAATTCGGTTGCTATAAATACTATTGAATTGCAATCGTATATGAGCAGGACAAATAAGTATTTGCTGTTCAACATAATTGATAATAAATTGATCCTGCTTGATAATAAAAGAATTAGTATTTACCCGGAAAACAAAACAATTAGTAATGATGTTATATTTAAGGTTGTAAGTTTATCCGTACTGGAAGAATTGTTAAATAAAGGTAATAGTACAACCACATATATTGAAAAGAGGCAAGATGTTCTCTCTATTACAAATGGAAATTATACATTAGAATACGTCGGAAATTGTCCACCAATATGCTTTTAAAAGTGTAAATGATAACAGCAAAAATATTGCTATATATTTCGATGGCTATCTGGATTGTAGTTGCAGTAAGGCAATATGGCAGTATTTTATTTCCTTATTTTTTTATTTTGGCAATTACTGACCCAATTAACTTATTGATAGGAATAATATTTAGAATAAATCCACCACAAATATTTTTAGCTTCTTCAATACTTGTATTTATCTTTCTGAACAGCCAGGCTGGATTAAAAAAGAATTTTATTACGTCCGTTATATTACTTACTATAATAACACCATTTACTTTTTTTGTTAAGGGAGACATAATAAGATTTATGATGGTGGTTGTTCAGGTAATGATATTATACAGGTTACTTAAAATATTTTTTATGGCAATGGTTGATAAAAGAGAAATTAATTTGTTTTATGCCGGACTTATATTATATACAATTACAATAATAATTAAATTTTTTATTATGATACTGAAGATAAAAACAGGGATATTATATTTTTGTTTCACTTCTGCATTTGAAATATTTATTGGGGTGTTCTATTTATTTATAAATGAAAACAGCGAAAGAATAAAGATTAGATTAAGAGACGATTTATAACAGTTCAAAAAGTAGTACCATTAATAACATAAACCCACCTATCCGGAAACAAAAAGAAATAGAATGCGGATGACACGGTACAGGGCGGACAAGCGCGGATAATTATGATCTTCACTGATCGGTGGTGAATATAAATATCTTTCGTTCCTTTTTGCTATTATAAAAATATTTTCACCATTTTAATCTTGATTTTAGAATCAATTAGATATTTCCTGCAATACAAAGTAGAATTAATTCATAGATACTGCACCTTATTTAAAAACCACAGGAAAATTTTAAATTAAAAATACGTAATAATACGTATTGACCATGTTATATCTGATTATTAAAATGGTAACGAGATTTAAGATTAGTAAAAAACAAAAAAGATGATTGAAAATTCTTATAAATATATTGCTGCAAATCTTTCACTGAATAAATTATTCTATAAATATGATTCCAAATAAGTTATATCTAAAATACATGTTAGTAAAATTATTGGCTAAAGAAAATAAGAAAGAAAAAGCAAAATTAATATGTAATGATATTCTTGAATCAAAAGTAAAGGTAAACTCAGCTGCTGTTTTACAAATGAAAGAAGAAATAAAATATTTACCAGCATCAATAAAGAACTAAACGGGGATTAATTATTAATATAATAATAATAGGAGTAACCAATGAAAATTTTTATTAAAAAAAAACTTACAAAAACAACAAAAGCATTCATTATTGCTTTTTTTGCCATTATAATGTTTGTCAATGTTAAAATATCTTTAAACCCTTCTAGTGATGGAAATATTGATCTAATGGGTCTCAAGATGTCCCTGTCCATTCCATCAGCATATGCAACTGGTAATTGTAATCTACCGTGTTTTTACAGTGGGTGGTATAATGATTGTGTCGTCTTTCACGATGGACCTTATTGTCTACTTACATATGGTTGTCCTGCTGAAATTCATTGTCATTACATGCAGTAATAATTCAGTGATGGTGATAAAATACTACCGAAATATTTTTTTGGTGGCGAAAAATAATTGCCAGGATTATAAAAATCAGTTTTTCACTAAAATTCTAGAAAGCTTTGTAGGATATCAAATACTTTTAAAATCTAACCCACAGATGTGGATTAGTTATATTTTGAGAATTATATGAAAACAAAGAATTTACTATTACTTATTGCAATTATATTTTGCTCATGTTCTAAAGAACAGAATAAATACGTAAATGTAAAATTTAAAGCTAAAGGTGAAATAATATTGAAGGATACGCTTAAATATATTTATTCAAAATCTTCAGTATATGTTGGTCTTATTCGAGACATAGAAATCATTGGAAATAATATATATATATCAGATAGGGCTAATTGTAAAATACATGTATTTGATTTGGGGTTAAATTATTTAAAAAGTAGCAATGGTTTCGGGCATGGACCATCAGAATTTGCTTCCCCTCAATATCTGTCAAATAATTCAGGAAATTTAATTGCATATGGGCCAGGTGAAGGATTAAAATTGTTAGATTCAAGTTTTTTTATTGTAAAAAAAATTAAATCACCAACTAACTACATAACGAATTTTGCAAATCCAGTTTATTTTGATGGAGATAAAATATGGGCAACAGGTTTTAATAAAATGCCAATTAATCAGCAAAGAATTAGCGATATAACTACTGTGATAATATTTAATAAAGAAGGATCATTAATTAAAGCATTTTGTAATTTTGATAAAGATTATGATATAAATATTAATAATAAATACTATGAAAGTATGAGAGATGCTTTAATATCAGAAGGATTTAATAATACTTATTTTGTTTTACAACGAGCAACATACAAATACCATCAGTTTAACAAGAAAGGGAATTATATACAAACTTATTTCTATAAGCCAAAATATATTAAAAGTCCACCCGATATAAGTATTTCACAAGCCAAATCTTTGAATAATGACGATTTTTTTAAAAATATAGTTGCTCAAACATCTTTTTACAAGTTTTTTGCTTTTGATATAACTAATAATTTACTGTTTATTAATTATATAAATCAGAAATTCGAAATGATGAAATCGAGATCATATACTGATTCGGAAAGTTATCTTTGTGCAATAAATAAGGATGGGGAATGTATATACGATAATAAAATTGAAGGGTATGTCTTTGCAATTAAAGATGGATATATCTATACCGTAGTTGAGGAAAGTGATAAATATTTATTAATATACAAATATCAAATAATATTGTGATAGTGTTAAAAAATAAATACCTCATATTATTAATAGCTATTATAAGTGTTATAATTCTTATCATTCTAATATTTCTTAATAATCAAAAAGTAATTTTGACTGAAAAATTAAAGGAAATGGAAGGTTCTATAAATAAATATGAATTGATTAATAAAAATATATTAAAACGTAGTGAAGTTGAAGGAAAATACATCTGGGATATTGGTATATTAGCTCCAGAAGTCAGTAAAAAGAAAATACTGGATCTTACTAAAAAATCATATAAATTGTTTTATTGGAAAGATACCTTAGTTTGTGAAAAATGTTATTACTTACATCTTTGGTCAATAGCCAAAGAAGTTGGTTTTAAAAATGTTATCATTTTATATAATAATAAATATGAATTCATGAAAAAAGATTTTATAAACTCAATATTTGTTGAAAACCCTATAGTTATAAGAAGGTTTGCAGAAATAATAATATTCGTTGATTCTGAAGGAAAAATACTTTACGCGGAATTCCCTGAATATGGCTTTTCACATTCCTCGGAAAATTTTTATGATATTGTTAAAAGGTATATAAAAAAATAATAGCCTTACATCGAGCAAAAGAAGTAATTATTATTCAATTTGGTAACAATAATATAAATATACCAGTTGTGTAAATTAAAAAATAGATTTTAAACGAAAACGGCGCAAAAAGTGTTAAGTAAAGTAAGTGTACTGGTTCAGTGGAAACAGGAATTTTGGTATTGAGAAATAAGGTAGAAAATCAGTTAGCATTTCTAGCCTCACATCTGTTTAATTTAGTCTTTGAAAGTTTACCCTCAAGTATATAAAGTTTATCTTCAATGCGATTCAATAAAAAATCTTCAGGCGTTAGGAAGTATAAAGAACTATGCAATCTTTTTATATTATAAAATTCGATATAATTGGCAACTTGCTTTCTAACATCAGCAAGATTAACCCTTGAAGATTTCATTAAGCATTTTTCGTGAACGGTTCTATGGTACTGCTCAATTTTACCATTTTGCGCTTGATTTTAGAACCAATTAAATATTTCTGCAAGACACAATATAACTACTGCACCAATATCATCCCTTATCTAAAAACTATAAAAAATATTTTCACTAAAAATACGTATTAATACGTATTGCCCATGTTATATCTGATTATTAATATGTTAACCAAAATTAAAATTATTAAAAATAAAAAGGATGATTGAAAATTCTTATAAACATATTGTTGCAAATCTTTCACTGAATAAATTATTCTATTATACAGGTTATTATTTTATTGCTGCAGTATTGTTTGTAAGCGGAGTAAGCAAAATAATTGATCCGCAACCTTTCTTAGAAACGTTAAACTTAATAAAATATTTACCGGAAGAAGTTAGAATTGCAATAGCAACTGCACTGCCTATGATCGAACTAGTGCTTGCCGTTTTAATTATTGGGAAGATAAAAGTAAAAATTACTTTGCTGCATACAACAGTTTTATTCTCTGCATTTTTCGCTTTTAGCTTATATGGGACAATTGCTGGATTTAATGCAGACTGCGGTTGTTTTGGTAATACTGTTAAAAGTGAGATTGGTTGGGGGATGGTAGTGAGGAATTTTTTATTTATGATAATTGCTACTATTGTAGTGTCAAATGTGAAACGTCAAACGTGAGACGGTAAATATTGAATAATTGATCTAATTTCCCTTTTGACTTCTGACATTTGACGTAACACTATTATATTATTGACAAATAAAAGATAGGTATTATGAGCGGTGTGAATTACAAAAAGATTTTAACGGCATTACTAAGCTTAGTTTTTATAACAGGCTTTTTACAATCAAACACACTTATGGATGGAATTGATTCGGCAAAAAGGTTTTACTTTTATCTTATAATGTCTCTAATCATAACCTTTCTTGGAATAATAATTTTATTAAGAAATAAAAAAATAGAGTTAACCTTTAATAAGCTCGATACTGCTGTTATATTATTTGCATTTTATTTATTCGTCAGATTGTTATTTACAGAACATACGAACCTTTGGAATGAACAATTCATAATACACGTTCTTATGCTTACTTTTTATTTTATATTAAAGAATGTTTTACAGCCGGAAGAAAACAAAAAGTTAATAGTCTTTGTCTTTTTAATTGCCGGAATGCTGCAAGGAGCGTATGGATTACTTCAACTTTATGGTTTCATTCCTTCAAATAATCCTTACTTCAAAATTACAGGTACGTTTGGGAATCCTGATTCTTTTGCCGGATATATAACTTCAATTATACCTTTTGCCTTTGGTGTATATTTATTTAATAAAGACACTAAAGAAAAAAGTAATATGAAATATGCAGGTTTAGTTACATTTTTAATATTACTTCTTGCACTGTCAGCCACACAAATAAGAGGTGGGTGGTTTGCTGCAATAGTTTGCTGTGCTTTTATTTCTTTTAACAAATATAAAGCTGAAATAAAAAAATATTTGCATAGTAAAATCAAGTTAGCATCAGCAATAATAGCCGGTGTTGTGGTGTTAAGTATTTTTGTAATATTCTTATTCAATCTAAAACCTGATTCTGCAAATGGAAGGCTGTTTATCTGGAAAGTAACGACAAATATAATTAAACAATACCCGGTATTTGGGGTTGGATACGATAGATTTGCCGTAGAATATGATAATTATCAGGCGGATTATTTTGCAAGCGGTAAAGGAACCGGATATGAAAAGAAAATTGCCGGGAATGTAAACAGGGCACACAATGAATATCTGGAAATATTTGCAGAGAGTGGGGCAATAGGTTTAGTCCTGTTTATTTTAATATTATACAGTGTTTTTAGAAACGCTAAAAAGTTGTCTGATGAAAAAATAAAGGAACCATTAGAGCTTTATATTTGTGCTAAGGCGTCGTTTATCGCGATTTTAATCTTTTCGTTAACATCATTTCCGTTTCATATTCTACCTACGTTCATTAATTTTTATTTCCTGTTAGGATTCATTTCAACAACTAAAAACGTCTCTTATATCTTTAATATTCCAGTCATATTAAATAGAGTAATAATAATACCTGCAGCAGTTGCTGCCGTAATGTTGTTACAGCATACAATTAATCAATATAATTCTTATCAAACCTGGAGAAAATGTATTGAATTATCTTTTGCAGGAAATTATCCAGCATCTGAAAGTTTATTTGAAAATGTAAAACCCCAGCTTAAGAATAATGCAGAATTTCTTTTTAACTATGGTGGAATGTTAAGTCTGATTGGAAGATATAAGGAATCGATAATTTTACTTGAAGATGCCAAAAAAGGATTTACTGATCCCAATATTTATATATCATTAGCTAATAGTTATGCTAGCTTAAACAACTTTACTGTTGCTGAAAAATATTATAAATATTCCGCCAATATGATACCACATAAAATATATGCAAAATATTTATTAGTTGGATTATATAAAAGAATAAACAAAATAGATGATGCCGTTGTTATAGCAAAGGAAATATTAGAAACAAAGGAAAAAATTATATCTCCAGCAACCAAAGAAATTAAAAATAAAATGAAAAAATTGATAGAAAACAATTTATAATAATTCTAAATAAACTTAATTTCTAACCCAACAAAATTGTTGGAAAATTACTAACACTAAAAGGAGTACTTATGTCAGTAAAACAAAAAATAACAAGTAAGATTATCGCCAAAATAGGTGGGATATCTTTATTTATATTTTTAATGTTATTTAACATCAAAATTGCATTTAGTGCAAATAGTACAAACTCAATAAATTTATTAGGGTTGGATTTTTCAATTTTCACTTCTTCAACATTCGCTTCAACAGATGTAAAATATCAAACCACAGTAAATTGTACACGTTATGAAGGGATTTATACAATCGTTGGAACAAGACAGAAATGCGATTTAGGTGGGCAGCATTGTGAGCCAACAATTTGTAATTAAAAAAACATAATAGTGTAGTAGAATCAATATTTTATTACTCTGAAAAAAATAGGCTTATAGAGTGAAAAAAATCTATTTTCTTGTATTAATATTTTTTATATCCTGCTCAAAGGAAAAAGAACAAGATATTCCTGTAAATTTGTACAATAATTCAACAGTAATTAATATTAAAAATCCTGATGGAAAATTTAAATTATCTAAAATTATAAAAAATATAAAGTATATTCAATTAGATGAAAGTTTAGAAGGTGCGATTGGTGAAGTAGCGAAAATTAAAGTAATCAACGATAAAATATATATACTAGATGAATATTCTGCTAAATCATTATTCTGTTTTGACATAAATGGAAAGTTTTTATTCAAAATTGGAAGACATGGTTCCGGCCCAGGAGAATTAATAAATCCAAAGGATTTTGATGTTGATGATTACAGAATTGAAATTTTAGATAATCATAAACAATCATTTTTAATATATGATCTAGAAGGCAATTTTATTAAAGAAATGCATTTTAACTTTGCCGTGCATTCCTATACTAAATTGGATAACATTTATTTATTATCACCTGGTTATCAAGTTTGGGGATATGGATATAATTATCATCTTTTTATTGCTGATGAAAATATCAAAATAAAAGAAAAGTATTTTAAAATTGAAAAGGAATTAGAAAATTTAGATTATTTTGGAGAATATCAACTTTTTAAATCTAGAAACACAATTTTATATAAAGATACTTGGGATAATTATATTTATAGTTTTGCTAAAGAGAAACTATATCCAAAGTACAAATTGGATTTTGAGAATTATAATTTCGACTTTGATGAAATCAAAAAAAATAAAAATAAACTCGCACCATATCTTTTCCGAACAAAAGTTGTTGGAGAAATATTTAATATTTGTGACCTGAAGAAATATTTATATTTTTCATACATTATAGAAAATCGTAAATATGATATGTTTTTCGACAAAAAATCGAATTTATCATATAGTGGATTAGTTGAGAATGATATAGATGGATTTCCCTTATATTCTTCACTTTGCATTTATAAAGACAAAATTTACGGTATTATCAACCCCATGGCGATTGTTAATGCGGCAGCAACAAAAAATTATGTTTATAAAACAAAAAAACTGGTTGACTATGCCAAAAGTATTAATGAAACAAGTAATTATTTAATAGGAATATATACTTTAATTGAATAAAAAAAATATATACTTACGTTATATTGTTATATTTTTTTTAGGGGGAGGGATAATAGGATTGACCTACAATAATATATCAAAATTGACATTAAAAACGGATAGGAAATCTTTAACTGATGAGTTTAAAAATTTTTACGAATTTCAACTGAGAGCGGAAAGTAAATCAATCCCCCAGGAAATGGCTATATTTAATGATAAATCACAAATTATTACCTTAAGTAACTTAATTGGAAACTCTCCAAAGATAATTCTAAAATATTCCGAATTAGGTTGTTCAGTTTGTATAGATAAGCAGATTGAAAATCTTAAAAAAGTATCGCAAAAAATAGGAAACCAAAATATAATAATATTAGCTTCTTATAGGCAGAAAAAAAATTTAATATTGTTTAAACGTCTTAATAAATTAAATTTTGAAATATATAATATGAAAGAACAAGAATTTGGTCTAGTTCCAGAACAATATCATTTGCCCTACTTTTTTATTATTGATTCTACAATGCAAATGAAATATATTTTTATTCCTTCTAAAGATTTACCTGAGTTGAGTGAAGTATATTTCCGATATATTATTGAAAAGTTTTTCCATAAATATTAATCTAATTTAATAATATGGATGGGAAAGGAATTTCCAAATTATAATATTTGTAAAACAAAAGATGGAGATTCCGACAATGAGAGAAAGAAAACACTACTCGGCTGAACAAAAAGTAATTATTCTAAGAGAACTTCTTGAAAACAATATTCCGATCAGCCAGTTAGCTGAAAAATACGGGGTACATGTTAACGATATTTATAACCTGCTTGCAGCAGGCAAGTTGGAAAAAGAGACTTTTTGAATCAGCTTCATTAATCTTTTCACCCAAAAACAATGAGACAAAACAAACCAGCGATAAAGAAAAGAAGATTCAGAACCTGGAAGACAAACTAAAGAAACGTGACGAAGCAATTTCTTTCTTGCTAAGAGAGAACATAGAAATAAAAAAAAGTATAGATGGGGAGATCTAAATGGACTTTGGGTTGAACCGGACATTAGAGATTCCATCATTGAGTTTGTTGAAATGATAATTTCTAAAACTGACATATCTAACAAAACTATGTTAAGCCTTATAGGTATTACCTCCAGTAAGTATTACTCCTGGAATAACAGGAAAGGAGCGGCAAATAATCACAATGGTAAAATTCCTAAAGAGAATTGGCTGCTGGATTGGGAAAAAGAAGCCATTATGAATTATGCTAAAAAACATATTGCTGAAGGCTACCGCAGACTTACCTGCCTTGCCGCAGGCAGGTATGATGATGGATGAAGACATTGTTGCTGTTAGTCCCTCTTCTACTTACAGGGTACTTAAATCAGCCGGTTTACTTAACCGTTGGAATAATGTTAAGAAAAACCTTAAAGGAAAAGGATTTGATCAACCTATTGTTCCACATCAGTCCCGATTAAATCGGGAGCATGTTGATATTAAGTATGTAAACTTCAAAGGTGCTTTTCTTTTTCTTATTTCCGTTATCGATGGTTACAGCCGCTACATTGTTCATCACGAGCTAAGGCAAACTATGCAGGAATTTGATGTTCAGATTACTATCCAGAGAGCGTTAGAAAAGTACCCTGGCTACAAGCCAAGGATTATTTCTGACAATGGTTCTCAGTTTATTTCTAAGGACTTTGCTGAATATCTGAAGTTTGCCGGTTTGCAGCATATCAGAACTTCTATTGCTTATCCACAAAGTAATGGTAAAATTGATAGGTACCATAGAACCATTCACGAAGAATGCTTAATGAAATCTTCATTGGTTAATCTTGATGATGCCAGAAACCAATCCGCCTTAGGCGGAGCTAACTATATTGAATTTTATAATTCCAAAAGATTGCATAGTTCTTTATATTTTCTAACACCAGAAGATTTTTTATTGAATCATATTGATGATAAACTTAAATTACGTGAGGATAAACTTTCAAAGGCTAAATTAAACAGAGCTGAGGTTAGAAATGCTAACTGATTTTCTACCTTATCTCACTATACCGAAATTCCTGTTTCCGCTGAACCAGTACATTAGAACCAATTAAATATTTCTGCAAGACACAATAGAACTACTGCACCAATATCATCCCTTATCTAAAAACTATAAAAATATTTTACTAAAAATACGTATTAATACGTATTGCCCATATTATATCTGATTATTATTATGTTAACCAAAATTAAAATTATTAAAAACAAAAAGGATGATTGAAAATTCTTATAAACATATTGCTGCAAATCTTTCACTGAATAAATTATTCTATTATACATGTTATTATTTTATTGCTGTAGTATTGTTTGTAAGCGGAGTAAGCAAAATTATTGATCCCCAACCATTGTTAGATACATTAAACTTAATAAAAATTTTATCGGATGAAATAAGAATTGCGATAGCAACAGCTTTGCCAATGGTTGAATTAACTATTGCGGCGCTTTTAATTGCCAGAGTGAAAGTAAAATTAACTTTGGTTTTAGCAAGTATTTTATTTTTCTCATTCCTTGTATTTAGCGTTTATGGGACAATTGCCGGATTTAATGCAGAGTGCGGGTGTTTTGGCAAAATTTATAATCAAAAATTTAATACAGTTCTTATAATAAGAAATATCATTTTTTTTATAATAAGTATAAATTTATGGTTTAATAAAAAGAAAAAAAAATTATGAAAAAATTATTATACTTATTGGCAATTTTTATTATTTACTTTATTGGTTGTAAAGAAAATAAAAATAATGTTGAACATATAAAGTTTAGTAATAAAAATATTTCATCAAATTTACTCAATTTTCAAGGTAAAATTGAAATTACAAATAGTAAAGATTATAAAACATATTCTATTTATAAATTAATTGAATTAAATGACACAAGTTTTTTATTTTTAGATCCATACTCGACATCCATATTTTTTGTTGAAAAAAATAAGATAATAAAGCGAATAGGAAATAAAGGAAACGGACCCGGGGAATTTGCCTCTATTCTTGATTTTACACTTGATAACGAAAAGAATATTTATGTCCTGGACATTTATGGACATAAAGTTGGAAAATTTGATTCTCAAGGAAATTTCATAAAAAATTTCCAATTATCATTTAATCATAGAACACCTTCAAAAATAAAATTTTATAAAAATTATTTTATTATTAGTGCAGAAAATAACCTAGAAAATGGTGCAACAAAGGATAAATTCAGTTTTCTTGAATATAAAAATGTTTCTTACTTAAATGTATATGATAAAGAATTTAATTATATAAAAAGCTTTTTAAATCCATCTAAAGAATTCTATCACACATATGGTACCTTTGCCAGACCTTTCGAAACATTTGTTACATTTTGCGAATGTCCAAATTATTTGTTAGCAATTTCACAGGAAGGATTTTATCGTATAAATAAGTTTAGCAAAGAATTGAATTTAGAAAATATTATAGAGATAAATGATGAATCTTTTATAAAAATAGATAAAAATAAAATATCTTCTTACAAATTAATAAATCAGAAACCAAATTTTTCGGAAATGAAAATAGGTGAAATTATCGGAAATCATACTGTACCTGTAAACATGTTAAATAGTGCACCATTTTTAATAATTGAATTTCGGGAACCAATGGAAAATTATTTTCCGCAATATGTAGAGAATTATTCTTATAATTTTCATTATGATTTATTTCGTGTAAGTTCAACTAAATTGGAACCATTGGCTTCGAATATTAAAATAAAAGGAAGATTAATAGGTGTTGGTGAGGTAAATTCATTTTACTTTACAGAGAATACTGTGGAGAAAGATACTTTAAAGTATCTGACAATTTCTAAGTATAATATAAAATAAATTATTTGGAGGTTTTATGCGTAAAGTGTTTTTTTTAGTTATAGTTAGTATAATTATCTTTTCAACATTTATTATCTCATATGCTTCATACGCTAAACTTCGATATTTGCCTGCTAGGCAAGTATTTGATCCAATTACAAATTTAACGTATCAGGAATGTCCTGTCTTAATCTCAACAGAATATTGTGTGGAAGTCCGTTAAATAAAATATTTCACTAAATAATTAAAGGAGCTGTTATGAAAAAAATATTCTCTATTCTTCTAATTGGTCTCTTTTATACAGGTTCATTTATCATTGGTTTAGCAAAAGAAAAACCAGTAGATCAACCTGGTAAAGACACATTTAATCCTATTACCCTACAACATAATTGTGATTGTCCGCAACTAATTGTACAGGGTTGTTATTGTCGAATGATAAACTAAAAAAGGATGGAAAAAATGAAAAATAACATTGCAAAAATCACATTAATTATCTTAAGTATTATTACTTTTCTTGCTATAAATATTAATACTTCAGATGCAAAGCCGGTTGCATATAATGGTTGGCAAGTTGTGATAGTTCCCACACAATACTACGTATGTGAATGTCCACATTGGTTAGCTATAACTTGTACGTGTACAATATGGTAGTAATTAAAAGGGTTCCGGCAACGGAACCCTATAAATATTATATAAAAAAATTCTAATAAATATGATAAAATTTTTTATAAATAATGCAATTTATTTATTTTTATTATGTAGTATTTTACTGTTGATAATTCTTAATCATAAATATGTAATTTTAAAAGAAGAAATAAAACAAAATAAAGATATTTTAGTTGAAAAAAGAAATATTGAAGAAATTGAGGATAAAATAAAAAAAATATTAATAGGAAAAACTTTAGATTTGAACAAATTTAAAAAATTGAATGCTATGCATAACGATAATCATGAAAAATTGCTTATTCTATTAAAATCAAGTTATTGTAAACCTTGTTATGAACAGGTTATAAATTTATACCAAAATTATATCAAGAATTATAGGGAATTGACTTTTGGTGTATTATTGCAATCAAAAAATGAACGTGTTAGTAGAAATATGTTGAAAAATGTAAATGTTAGTAATATTTATTTAGACAAAGAATTTTATTTTTCTAATTTATTAGGTATACCCGATAATATTTCTATAGTTATTTTATTATCAAGAAATAATAGATGTATTTTTTTATATATAGTTGATGATAATTATTTACAAAAAGATATTGCTCAATCAGAAATTTTATTTAATTATTATAATTTATTAAATCATAAAGATATTTAATCAAGTAAATTAAGCTGTAATTCTAGCTTTTATGGAAATTTCACTTCTTATAACATTACATTATTGATATGCCGCATTTTTTGTAAAAAAGCAAGTTTTTATTGTAGCCTATTACTATTTTCTTATTGTTCTATTTAATATTGTAATTTCTTAACTTTATGTATTCAGAATGCTTGTGGCAATATATAAATTTTATTCATACTGCGTAGTTTAATTTGGGAGAAGAAAAAGTAGTAAGCCTATGAATTTTTTTCTTTATTAAAGTGAAACATATGCCTACATTTTTCTTATATAAGTCTTATTATAACCTTATAAATTTTCTTAGTTATTATTTATGTCCTTATCTTCCTTTTCCATAAAGCGTCCTGTTGCAATAACCATGTTTTACCTGGGACTGGCATTTCTTGGTATTTATTCCTTCAGCAAGATTGGTGTTGATCTTCTACCAAATATCAGCTTGCCGCATTTAATTGTACAAACAACATACTCAAATGCAACCCCTGAAGAAATAGAAAAACTTGTAACTGAACCATTAGAATCCGCTGCAGGAACAGTAACCGGAGTAAAGAATATTACTTCTGTTTCCAAGGAAGGAATATCTGTTCTGTCTGTGGATTTTCTTTGGGGAACAAATATGGATTACACGCTGCTTTCGCTTAGAGAGAAATTAGATAATATAAGATTTGCTTTGCCAAGAGAAGCCGGGAGACCAACAATAATAAGAGTAGATCCTTCGGCTACGCCGATAATGACGCTAAGCCTCTCCCCTAGCCCCTCTCCCAAGGAAAGGGGAGAAGAAAGAAACTTTTCCACATCCAAATACCAAAAGCAGAGTAATGGAAAACAGAGTAAATTTGCAAATGAGAATAAATTGTCGTTCGTAGATTATAATTCTTCGGAAGATGAGATTAAAAGATTGATTGATTTGAAGGAAGCGGCAAGGGTTGTATTTAAAAGAAGGTTGGAGCAAATTGACGGGGTTGCACAGGCAGTAATAACCGGCGGACTTGAAAGGGAAATATTAATTGAAGCTGATCCGCAAAAACTGAACGCTTATAATTTAACATTTGACGATATAAGCGCAGCTTTAAAAGCATCAAATGTTAATCTTCCTGCCGGCTCTGTGATGAAAGGACTTTTCAGATACTCATTAAGAACAATAGGCGAATATAAGAACCTTCAGGAAATTGAAAAGACGATACTTAAAAGGAACGATAACGGAAGTGTTATTCAGCTTTCAGATGTCGTTCCGCAGGGTGGGATTAAAGAGAGCTTTGAAGAACGGGAAGGATTAACGCGTCTGAATGGTTCGGAAACTATCGGAATATTAATTAACAAGGAACCGGAATCCAATACTGTTGATATTGCACAAAGGGTAAGAAATACAATTATATCTCTTAGAAAAGAATATCCGGAGTTTAAACTGGCAATTGTATCCGACCACTCACAGTTTATAGAGAATGCAATCACAAACGTAAAGCAGGAAATTTATTATGGCGGCATTCTTGCATTTCTAGTTCTGTTCTTTTTTCTTGCAAGCCTTAGAAACGTTTTTATTATCGGTATAACTATACCAGCATCTCTTATACTAACCATATTACTTATGAATTTATTTAACATCAGCTTTAATATAATTTCTTTAGGCGGTATAGCACTTGGTATAGGAATGTTATTAGACAATGCAATAATAGTAATAGAAAACGTAACAAGCTACAGGGAAAAAGGCTTAAGCATTAAAGCAAGCGCAATAAAAGGCACAAATGAAGTTGCAATGCCGATAGTTGCATCTACTCTTACAACAATAGCTGTTTTTCTTCCATTAGTTTTTTTAAAAGGCATTACTGCTGAGTTGTTCAGAGATCAATCCTATGCTGTTGCGTTTTCATTAGCGGCATCAATTATAGTATCGCTTACTTTAGTGCCGATGCTTGCAAGCAGGGAAAGGTTTGGTTTTACGTTTAGAAAGGATAAAGTCCTGAATGATTATATTTATGTTAAATATCCCGAGGGGAAAGGCATAAGAAGAAAAGTATTTTTCTGGCTGAAGTTGCCATTTGTATTATTGATTAAAACAATTGCAGTGTATTCTAGGTTTTTAATAATTAAGTCTAATCAAATCTCCGAAAGATTTTTTGCAAAATTTTTCAAGAAGGTGAACAAATTTCTTGATAAAACAGTAGAAAAATATGAAACAATGCTTGCCTGGGCGCTTGATAATAAAAGGATGGTTTTACTTTTAACAATTGTTTTAATAATAATAACCATCTTTGCTGCAGTTGATATGAAGAAAGAATTTATTCCTGATGGTCCGCAGGATGAATTTGTTGTTGAACTGGTTTATCCACCAGGCACATCTTTAAGAGGGAATGCGGAGTTAACCGGTAATGTTGAAACAGTGATAAAAAACATCAGCGGGATTAGCGATGTAATTTCCAATATTGGCAGAGTTAATGAATTTGATTTCCTTAACCGGGAACAAATCTCAGTTAATAAAACCAATATGATAATTAAGATTGAGGATACGGAAAGATATTATAAAGTAAAAGAAAAGGTGCAGTCAATTCTTGAAAAGCTGAAAGGAATTAAATATTCGTTCAAGCCTGTTGAGACTTCATATTCGCAGATAATAAAACCGTCAAAAAATGATATAGTAATAAAAATAAAGAATAAAAATATAGATGCAGCATTCGAAAAGGGGAATGTCCTGGTAAATAAAATAAGGAAGGCATCAATTGAGGGTAAAAGCGATGTTAGAATGGGAATTGAAAAAGGGGAACCGGAATACAAGATTACTATTAACCGCGAAAAGTGTCTTGCTTATGGCATAACAGTAAGTGAAGCAGCGAATCAAATCGTCAACTTAGTAAAAGGAAATGAAGCGACTTATTTTACCGATTTTGATAAGAAAATTGGCATTAAAGTAAGGACTGCGGAAAATAACAGGGATGACATTGAGAAAATTCTTGCCAACCCGATAAAGAGCGGTGATAAGAATATCCCGATAAAAAATGTGGTGGATTACAAACTAACAGAAAGCTACAACGAGATATGGCACGAAGGGCAGTCAAGAACGGTTTATGTATATGCCGATCTTTCAGGTTCAAGCATTGATAATGTAATAAATGAAATAAATAAAGTCGCGAAATCTTTACCAAAGCAGCAAGGAGAAATAATAACTATAGGCGGCGCGAACGATGAAATAAGAAACTCATTTTCAATTCTTTATGTAGCTATTATTATTTCTATTTTGCTGATGTACATAGTTCTTGCTTCGGAATTTGAATCGTTCCTGTTTCCATTCATAATTATTTTTTCTGTTCCATTAGGGTTAATTGGCGGAATTTTACTCCTATATATATTCGGCGAAAGTATAAATATCATTTCTTTAATGGGATTAGTAATCCTTATTGGTATTGCAGATAATGATGCAGTTGTAAAAGTAGAGTTTATTTTGCGTAAGAGAGAGGAAGGATTAAATGTGAGAGATGCAATAGTGGCTGCGGGGAAAAACAGATTCCGACCGATTGTTATGAATTCATTTACCGTTATATTTGGATTGATCCCAATGATGGTGGGAATAGGAGCTGCAACACAATTAAGAATTTCTTTATCTCTTGCAATTGCAGGTGGATTGATTTCTTCTACCTTTTTAACATTGATTGTAATTCCTGTTTTATATACTTACCTGGAAAGATTTTCCAGGAAAAAATTTAGTAGTTAATTAGTGGACAGATTTTTAATTATTTAAAATGTAAACCTGTTGTGTGAATCTACCAATCGGTAGGCGGGTCAAATGGTAAACCGTTGAAACGGTTTTTATTTGCATGGTTTATTAAGTAACCCACGAATTAATTCGTGGATTACCTAAAGTAAGAACTAAATCGTTAACTGTTTTAACAGTTTATCATCCAAATATTTATTAATTCACACAACCGTTAATATAAGTTATCATTCCTTAATGAAGGATAACATAAAGAATGGTATTTTATTTTTAATTCAAAAAAAATAATTGGCTGCCAAAATGAAAATTAAATTGAAAACAATCCTTATTTTTTCCTTAGTGATAATAGCAGCAATTGCTGTTTATTCTTTCATTCCTAAAAATGGAGAGAAGGGCGAAGAGGATAAAAGCATTATTAATTATGATAAGCTTGATGAAGTGATATTCGAAGTAAAGACAGCAGAAGTATTGAGGGGTGATCTTGATAAGAAAATCAGCGCTAACGGTTTTGTTAAAGCATATAAAGAACTGGAAATAACTTCAAATATCAGTGGATATGTTGAAAGGATAACCATTTACGAGGGGAAAAGAGTTAAAAAGAATGATTTACTTGTTGCACTTGATGATAAAGAATTAAGGATAGCTCTAAAAAAAGCTGAAACAGGATTAGAAGAAGCTAAAATTCAAAATGTGCTTCTTAGAAAGGAAACTATTGGTAATAATGATGTGGATACTAAAGTAGATATTGGAAAAGAATTTAAAGAACTTGAGACTAAATATAAAAATGGTTTATTAACCAATGATGAATATGTAAAATTAAAAGAAGAGATAGAGACAAACCATATTTTAGCAGGGGGGGAAAGAGAAAATTACATTAAAATAAAGAGCGGATTAACAGCTGCAGAAAACAATTATGAGCAAGCAAATCTGAATTTATTTTACACAAATATTTATGCTCCTTTTGAAGGACTGGTTTCTGACTTTGATCTGGTGGAAGGAAAAAGGATAAATTCCGGGGAAAAATTGTTTAAGCTTCTTGAAACAAACAAATTGAAAATAGATGTTGGTGTTCTTGAAAACGAAATATCTTTAATTGAAATTGGAAATACGGTTGAAATTAAATTAAATGCAATTGCTAATGAAACGTTTTATGGGAAAATTATATTTATAAATCCTGCAATAGATACGGAAACAAAGACCTGCCGTCTTACCGTAGAAATAAAAAATACAGGCAATAAAATAAAACCCGGAATGTTTGCAAATGTTAATTTGCATTCGCAAAAATTGAAGAACAGAGTTCTTATCCCCAAAACTGCCTTGCTTGTAAGGGATAAAAGGAACCTGGTTTTTGTGCAGGAAGGCAATCTGGCTAAATGGCATTATGTTGGGATTGGTGAGCAAAACGATAAATACATTGAAATTAAAGAAGGTGTAAAGCCGGGAGATAGAGTAATTATTGAAGGTCATTTTACGTTAGCCCATGATGCAAAGATAAAAGTTCTGGAATAAGCAAAGTTGAAAAAACTTATTTACACTTTTCTATACCGCCCGGTTACAACCGGAATGTTTTTGTTGTGTGTAATTGTTTTAGGCATATCGGCTGTTTATAACATACCTGTTGAACTTACTCCCCAGGTTGAATTTCCAAGATTATCCGTTTCGGCAAACTGGCAGGGTGTTTCACCTGAAGCAGTTGAGGCATTTTTAACATCTCCCCTGGAAGCTTCATTATCGACAGTAAGAGGGGTAAAAAAAATAACTTCACGCTCATCTGAGGGAAGCTGCTACATCGATCTGGAATTTCATCCCGCTACAAATATGGATTTTGCAAGGATTGAGATCAACGAAAAATTGGGAGCGATTAAAGATGAGCTTCCATACGGCATTTCAACTCCTAAAATATCTCCGTATGTGCCAAACGATTTCAGAGAACTACAGGGATTTTTAACATATACTGTTTCGGCAAACCGTTCAGCCAATGAAATTAGAAAATTAGTTCTGGAGAATATCAGGAATAATTTATTGTCAATCGACGGTATTTCAGACGTAAGCATAAGCGGAGGAAATGAAAGACAGATAAATATTACTATCGATTATGAAAGAACCAAATCGCTTGGTATAACAAATGAGGAAATTTCAACCGCAGTTTTTGAAGCTGAAAAAATATTATCGGCAGGTAAAATCCGGTTCTCCAATTTTCAATACTCAATAAGGATATTCAACACGATTGAAAATCTGAAAGTACTTGAGGATCAACCTGTAAAAGTGTTAGCAAACGGAAGCGTTATCAGAATAAAAGATATAGGAAAGGTTATTGACGGTTATGAGGAACCGACAAGTTATTACAGGATAAATGGAAAAGAATCTGTTACACTTGAAATAAGCAAAGAACCCGGGGCTAATACAATTGAAACAGCAAATTTAGTATTTGAAAGGCTGGAAACAATAAAGAAAATGTTACCCGTCGATTATGTTATTTCAAAAGAGATTGATAAAAGTGAAAGAATAAGAGATGAATTAAATGAGTTGTATTCAAATGCTTTTTATTCCTTTATTATAATAATAGTTGTACTGTTCTTAATATTCAGGCAGATCAGGTATTCATTCATTATCATCCTCTCCATTATTTTTTCACTTTTGTTTTCATTTCTTCTTTTCTATGTGTTTGGTATTTCAATAAATATTTTAACGTTATCATCTATAACTCTTGGATTTGGTTTAATTGTAGATAATTCGATTGTTGTTGTAGACTATATTGATAGAAAGTACAAAGGACAAAACTTAAAACGGTTATCAGTTACCATTAAAGAAATATTTTTCCCAGTATTTGCTTCCACACTTACAACTGTAGCTGTATTTATCCCGCTTGTTTTTTTGACCGGTGAACTAAAGTTATACTTCTCCCAATTTGCTCTTGCAACAGTTTTTACCGTATCATCATCGCTGCTGGTCTCTTTTACAATCATTCCGCTTTTTATCATAAAATTTGCATTTAATAATAAGAGGAAAAGCAGCCGGAGTGAAAATAGAATACTGTTTAGCATATACTCTTTTTTATTGACAAGAATGATCAGGTGGAAAAAACTAAGCATTACTATTTTGATTTTGCTTATAGGTCTTCCGGTTTGGCTAATTCCCAGAAGGATTGAACCACAAAATGGGGAAACATTTCTATCATCAATCTATAATTCGGTTTTTGATTCTGAGCTTTATAGCGATATTAAAAAATATGTCGAGTATGCTTTTGGCGGAAGTATGAATCTATTTTTTAATCATATAAGCAAAGGTGAAATATGGAGCTATGGCGAAGAAACTTATTTGTCCGTCCGACTTAAACTGCCAAATGGAAATGAGATTGAAAGAATCAATTCATTAACAAAGGATTTTGAGAAAGAAATTCTTGCTTACAGAAATAATTTCAAAACGATTACATCCCGTGTGTTAAATGAAGAACTTGCTTACATAAAAATTGATTTTACAGAAAAGCAAAGCCAAACAGCCTTTCCTTATATGCTCAAGAATTATTTAACAGCTTATGCAGTTCAGTTGGGTGGACTTGAAGTATCCGTAATGGGTTTTGGTCCAGGTTTTTATAGCGGCGGTGGTTACGCATCTTCATCCTTTGGTGTTAAGATAATGGGATTTAATTACGAAAGAGTAAAAAAGATTGCTGAAGATTTTTCGTCATTAATTAAACAGAATCCAAGGGTTGATAACATTGATATTGATAAGTCCTCTTTGTGGGGATTTGATCCTGAAACCTACGAGATAGCCGCTTTAGTTAATAGAGATAATTTACTCAGGTATAATATTACAATAGATAAGCTGCTTGAAACAATTGCAAAAAATACAAGCGGTAACCTTTCATTCAGCAGGTTTAGGATGGGTAATGAAGAAGTCAATTACGAAATAAAGTTTTCAAACTACAAAAATATTCAGCTTGATGAACTGGAAAACCTGATAACAATAAATCAAAAAGGGGATAATTCCAAAATTAAAGATGTGATTGAGTTTCAGGAACGGAAGGTTATCTCATCAATTAATCGCGAAGAAAGACAATATGTAAGATATGTTACATTTGAGTATAAGGGACCATATATGTATGGGAATGAATTTGTTGAAAAAACAATTTCCCGGGTTAGAGTTCCGGAAGGATATAAAGTAGTAAAGGAAGGATTCGCCTTTTTTATGAACGAAGAGGAAGAACTTGAAATTTGGAAAATATTAGTTGCATCTGTAATACTCATTTTTATGATTTCTGCCGGACTATTTGAGTCATTTAAAAAACCATTCCTAGTTTTGTTTGCAGTACCGTTTGCATTTATCGGCACTGTTTTTTTGTTTTACTTTGGTGATTATTCAATGGATCGAGGAGCTTATGCCGGAATTCTTTTACTTATCGGTCTGTCGGTTAACAACTCAATTATTTTAATTGATTACATTTCAAAACATATAAAAAACAAAGATCCGGAAGAGATAATTAAATTTAGTTATGCCAGAATAAGACCAATCTTTACAACTACTGTAACTACAGCTGCTGCACTGCTTCCTTTAATATTAAGTTCTAAAGACGGTTTCTGGAAAAGTTTAAGTCTTAGCGTTGCCGGAGGAATTACATTATCGGCAATTATTGTTGTTATTTATTTGCCAGTTTTGTATACCCTTTTGATTAAGAAAAGTTGGAATTGATAAATAAAAACAATAATAAATAACAACATATAAATTTACAACTACTGATAACAACAAAATAATTCTTGTTACTACACCACCAAAATAAATTTTCATCTTTCGCTATCCTTTTTTATTGCCTGGGAGAATTGAAAGTAATATTCTTTTTTTTTATAAGTTTTCCTATTGTTGTTTTTGAAAGATATGGAAATGACATCTAAAGAAATTCATCACTATTTTCTTTAGCTCAGTCTGTGGTTTTAAGACAAATAAATGTTTTGTTAAACTTTTTACTTACCAATTGATGTTATAGGATAAACTAAAATATCACTTGGAACAATAAATGAACCGACTTCAATATGAAACATCGCCATATTTACTTCAACACAAAGATAATCCGGTAGATTGGTACCCGTGGGGTGAAGAAGCTTTTCAAAAAGCAGTGTTAGAAGATAAACCCATTTTGCTTAGTATTGGTTACAGCGCGTGCCATTGGTGCCATGTAATGGCGCACGAAAGTTTCGAGAATCAAAAGATTGCAGGACTGATGAATGAGAATTTTATTAATATAAAAGTTGATAGGGAAGAACGCCCCGATGTAGATAATATTTATATGAACTTCGTGCAGCTTTCTACAGGGGGTGGTGGCTGGCCCTTAACAGTTTTTCTTACACCGGCTTTAATTCCATTTTTTGGCGGCACCTATTTTCCTCCTGATAATAAATTTGGAAGACCTGGTTTTCCAAAGGTCCTGGAAAGTATAATATATTCTTATCGGAATAAAAAAGATGAGATCCTTTTGCAAAAGGAAGAAATTCTTTCTGCATTAAATAGCTCATCAAATATTACTAAAAGTTATTCAGAATTTACTAAACTGGAATTTGATAAATCATTTGCAAATCTTTTAAATAATTATGATGAAGAATTTGGTGGATTTGGTTCTGCTCCAAAATTTCCTCATTCAATGTCGTTGATGTTTCTGTTGAATTATTATGTGAAAACTGGAAATCAATCCGCATTGGAGATTGTTGAAAACAGTCTAGAAAAAATGGCTCGGGGTGGCATGTATGATCAATTAGGCGGTGGCTTCCATAGATATTCTACTGTTAAAAATTGGCTAATCCCTCACTTCGAGAAAATGCTGTATGATAATGCTTTGTTATCCAGGCTTTATCTGGATGCATTTAGATTGACAAAGAATAAATTCCACCTACAAATAGCTGAGGATGTTTTAGAATATATCCTTCGAGAAATGACTGATCCTTCAGGTAGATTTTATTCAGCACAAGATGCTGATTCCGAAGGTGAAGAAGGTAAATATTTTATATGGGAATTTGATGAGTTAAAGAAGCTGTTGGATGAGCAAGAATTTTCTTTGGTTGTAAAATATTTTGGAATATCTACCGAAGGAAATTTTGATGGAATGAATATTCTAACTTTGAATAATATGATTGATGAATTACCTGTTGAATTGAATTTGGAGGAGAATGTTTTAGTTGAGAAGATAACCTCAATAAGAAAAAAAATTTTTGCAGAAAGGGAAAAGAGAGTTAAACCTGGTTTGGATGATAAAATTCTAACAAGTTGGAATGCATTAATGATCCCACCATTTTGCATTGCTTATGGTGCAACTGGAAAGGATATATATAAACAGGCAGCAGAAAGAAATGCTGAAGCGATATGGAGTACGTGTTTTAAAGAAGAGATTATTTATCATTCCTTTAAAATAGGAAAGACAAAGCAGGAAGGTTTTCTTGATGATTACAGTTTTACTGTTGAAGCTTTCATTTCTCTTTATTCAATAACTTTTAATGAACTTTGGCTTGAACGGGCAAACAAAATTCTGCAGCTTTCAATAAAATATTTTTACGATGATGTAAACTATGATTTCTATTTTACTTCCTTTCATTCAAAAAATCTTATTGTACGCACTAAAGAAAATTATGATAACGCCACTCCATCTGGGGCTTCATCCCTGGTTAATTCATTATTGCAAATGGCAATATATATGAACAATCCAGTATACTCTGAAATAGCACATAAATATATTTCTAAATTTCATGATGTTATCATCAAGCATCCATTAAGTTTTTCCTATGTACTAAACGCTGCTTATTTTGATTTCAATAAACCGAAAGAGATTGCATTGATTTGTCAAAATCACTTATCGCAGAAGAAATTCATTCAGGACTTTTATAATGAGTATTATCCATTCGCAATAATATCTTCCAAAATTGATAGTGCTGAATCAGCTTTAGAATTATTAAATGGCAAAGAATTGATTGAAGGAAAAGATGCAATTTATGTATGCGAAAATTTCACATGCAAAGAACCTATTTCAACTTTTGATGAAATGAAAAAATTGATGAAGTAAGATCAAGGTTTGTTAATGAAAAATTTATTAAACCCAAACAATATTCTGGAGTAAAATAATTTGGTTATATTCCAGAAAGAATCAGTATAAATATTATAAAGTCAAATCAATTTATTTTATCAGACTCATCTTTCCGTATAAGCGATTTTCTCCAAATCTAAGAACATAATAATAAATGCCGCTTGATAGTGAACTACCATCAAAGTGAACTTCATACTTTCCGGCAGGTTTCGACTCATTCACTAAAATAGCAATTTCGTTTCCTATAACATCATAAACTTTAAGCTGAACAATTTTATTTCCTGTCTCTGTATTTGGAATTGTATATGTTATTGTTGTAGTTGGATTAAATGGATTTGGAAAATTCTGGAACAATTGAAACCGAGTTGGCTGAAGTTGTTTTATTTTTTCTTGTATGAAATTTTCTTTTCCGATAAATAAACTAAATTCGCAATTTACCAGGTTTGGCAATAGCTCAACCTGGTTTATTTCCTTAAGATTGTAAAATCGGTTTTGTTTTATATCCATTAATAAAACTTCGTATTCATTAAAATAAGCAACACCTTCAATGCTTAAAGTGGCAGGCTTCTTAGTTTCGTTTTTAATTTTTATTTCAAATTGTTGACCTTCACCAACTTCTTGCCTACTGTCAACCAATAATTGTTTATAAGACGTTGAAAGTTCATCATTATAAATAGTAATATTTTGTTCTTCAAAATTTCCAGGAGGAGCAAAAATATCATATGCATCCAAACCATTTTTACACTTTTCAATAAAATTAATTTCAGCAGCTTTTTCTACTTTACTACTTGAACTTAAAACTAATCTAAGTGAATTTGTTGTTGCTCGTTTAGCATAAATATTTGGACTTGCAGCTCCGTTAGGAATAATGCCAGTATTGAAAGGAATTTTTAGAGATGATAAATTACCGGAATTAATAAAGTAATATCCTTTATAAGGTTCTAAATTTGTAGCTTGAGTGTAATTTCCATTAGAGAAGGAATAAATTGGTTGGCTAACTGTTGGATTCAGGGTTTGTACTTGCTGCCAGGTTGTAATTGTAAAAAACGGATGTGAGATTAAATTCCAACCAGAGTGTAAAGGAATAGAATAATAATTATCAGTAAGAGAAACTTTGGTTACTTGTTTATTAATGGTAATTGTGTTTTTACTAAGTAACCAAAACGCTCTACCCGGTTGAAAGTTAAAAGTATTAGTACCATCATAATTTATAAAATAGTTTCCTTGTACTGCGCCATTATCCCAATATGCAGTCCAATCAGTACCAGCTGTACCCGTAATCATTTGTGCTAAAGGTAAGTTTACATCACCAGGTAATCCTACCATCTGGTAACTACTGTTTTTAGTCGGATCCCCAAAAGTAATGTTTGTAGAAAGATTAATATTATTTGGCGAACCAGTTGGATTAACACTTTTGAAAACTCCATTTTGTGTTCCAGCCCAAAGATATTCATTTTTGTCAATGGAAAGGAAATAAATGCTGCTGTCTGATAAACCTGTACTAATATTTGCCCAACTATTCCCATTATCAGTTGATCTAAAGACACCATTCCCCGGTGTACCAGCAAAAATATTTCCATCCGCATTAATTGCAAGCGACCAGATTGTAATTGCATTAAGTCCATTATTAATTTGTGCCCAGCTATTTCCGTTATCTAAGGAACGATAGGCTCCTCCGTGAGAGGTACCGGCGAAGATATGACCTGATTTATTATAAGCTAAAGCCCAAATTGTAGTGTCTGGAAGTCCATTTTTTAGTTGCGTCCAGCTTGTTCCACTATCGGTTGATCTAAAAATTCCGAAATTATATGTTCCAATAAAAAGGTGTCCAGCTTGATTTTTAGTAAAAGCCCACATTTGAGAGGGAGGAACAGTGTAACATTTTCTTATCCAGGTGTCACCATTATCTGAAGATTGGTATAATTCACCTTGTGAATTTGCGTAATAAATAAATCCATCTGATGCTACATTAACATAATAAATTTTATATGTAACTAAAGAAACAGATATCCACGTTGCACCATCATCAGTAGAACGGTTTACACCATTATCTGATGTTCCCGCAAATAATACTCCATTTGTGGTTACAGCAACTGACCAAACTACATTGGTTAGATTCGTAAGTACCCAGGTAAATCCATCATCAGTTGAGCGGTACATTCCTTGATTTGTTCCGGCAAAAATATGGCCATTTGGAGCTACTACAACAGAATTAGTTGCTGTACTAAATGGTCCACTTGATGCACGCCAGTAATCCTGCCCAAACGTTTGGATTTGAAATATGAATATTGCAGCAATCAGATTAAATAGTAAGATTTTATTTTTCATAATCATTCAAAATAAATTGAAGAAATCATTTTTTAATAAATAAAAATTCTCCGCCTTCATCACCAGTGTTTTTTATTGGTTGAAAATTAGGGCGCTGTTCAGAATTGTTAGTAACCGGAATTTTAATTTCACTAAATAGTTGTCCGGCAGCAAAATATTTGGAAGAGTTTTCTTTTAAAGCTTTCAATAAATAATATGTAAAAACTGAATGACCATCTCTTCCTCCATCTGTAACAGGTTCAATACCACCGGATGTTAATGCAGTTCTGGAAGCCTTCCTGTAAACTTCTTTAAAGTATCTGTCAGTATTCTCAAAAGTCATATTTTCAGTTCTTCCTTTAAATATATCTCCACTAAAACATGCATCAGCAATTAAAAGAGTATGCCGCGATGCTATTCCGTTTAGATGAGTTTGAATATCCGGATTGGAAATATAGTCCACGGTAGATTGTGTAGTAGCATCAATAGGAACCCAATATCCCCGGTTTTGATTTTGTTTGAACTCCCCGTGTCCTGAGTAAAAAATCAGAACATTATCATCATTTTTAACATTGTCTTCTAACCACTCTATCTTTTGTATAATATTTTTTCTGGTGGCTTGATCTTCGTATAAAGTAATTATTTCATCAAATACATATTCTTCTTTTAATAATTTTTCAACAGCTTTTGCATCATTAACAGCGTTGTTCAATTCTTGCCAAGCACCATGGTATTTATTAATGCCAATAATTAACGCATAGAACTTTCCACGTTCAATTAAATCTTCAATTTTTCGCGAAATAAAAAGTGTATCCAAAGCTATATTGGATTTGAAATCTGTTGCTTTCACAATTATCCGGTTACGCCCAACATCTAAAAACATATCAATGGAAAATTCACCAGAACTGGTAAGATCGGCTTTTCTATTATTCACGGTTACTTCTCTAATACCACTTTCGTCTGTTGCTAATCCCCGGATTTTAATCACTTCATTTTTATGAATAGTTTCCGTACCACGGGATGCATAAGGTTCCAGGATTCTAATAGTTGGACCTTCAACATCACCAAGTTGTGTTACGGTAAAAGACTTTTCAGCAGTTCTGCCGGATTTATTTTTTGCTTTAATTGAAATAATATTTATTCCATCATTTAGAAAAATGTTAGAAATATATTCTGAACCTTCCAAAAAGGTGGCTTTACTATTATTTATTTTAACTTCGTTTATGCCATCTTCATCTTCTATTTTAACTCTTACTGCAAGACTTTTTTCATTTATTTTCAAATCGGTACCTTCAGATAATACTGGTTCTATCAAAGTTATTGAAGGTCCTCTTAGATCAACTTTATAAGTGATTGCCAAATCTGTTTGAGAAATATTTCCATTTTTATCTTTGGCTTTTATTGAAACTGAATTTATCCCTTCCAATAAATTTAAATCGTAAGAATAAATTTCGTTTTTAGAAGTAATTTTTTTATTGTTAACTGTTACTTCTTTTATACCACCTTCATCTTCTATTTTTGATTTTATTGTTATCTTTTTTTGGGAAGTTGTTATTTCGTTTCCTTCCATTAATGTCGGTTCCAGCAATATAATGGTTGGTCCTATCTTATCCACCTTACTTAAAACATAAAATGTTGAGTAAGATGTATTCATAGAATTATCAATAGTTGAGATTGTTATATCATTTACACCTTTCTTCAGGTTTAATGTAAAGTTATACTCCAGATTATTTAACTTATTGGCGCTGTAACCATTAATTTTAATTTCCTTAATGTTGCTATTTTCCGCAGCTTTTAACTTGATAGATACAACCCCATCCTTTATAAAAATAGTATCCTTTTCTTTAACTTTTGGTTCAATTATGCTAATTATAGGAATTTTTTGATCAGGAATAATCTGTTTTTCTATATCAGCTTTCTTTTTAAAAATTATTTTGCCCGGTTTAGATGTACCAGTTATTTGACCAAAAGTATTTAGGCATAAAATCAAAGTTAAAAGAATTATTTTCGTTTTCATGTTCAGTCCTCAAACATTTAAATATTATTCTTATATAATTTTACGGTCTACCCGGTGGAAGAGGAAATCCGGAATTATTAGGTGGATTAGAATTATTGTCTTTACCTTTTAATAAAATGATTGCTGCCGCAGTACCTCCACCAAGTAATACTGCTCCACCTACATAATAGTACCACGAAGTTCCTTCCGTAACTAAAGAAACAGTAAATTCAAAAATAAAATCATCGGCTTCAGAAAATTTAGAAATTTCATCCTGCTCAGATTCATTAACGCTCCAAATGATGGTTCTTTTTCCAGAAGCGTATTTACCTGTACCAATATCACCAGATAGTGAAGTGGGCTCTATTGAAAAATTTGGTTCGCTTTTTCTTTTTAGTATCAAATCACTTATTTCATATTCTTTAAGTGGATCACCTTTCAATTCGTAATAGATATAAATTTTATTTTCTTTTTGTTCGAAATATGAATCAATTTTTTCTTGTGCATTTACTGAATTAATAATTGCCAGAATTAAAAGTATGGGAAGGAGTAAGTATTTAATACAATTTTTCATGTTTTTCCCTGGATATTTATTATCACTTCTAATAGAACTTATTATAATTTATTAAAGATGTTCAATCTCTACAAGAACCGGAACAACTGTTTTACCTTTGCTTCTGGCAGAAAATTTTATCTCCCGGTCATACTTGAATTCAATATTACCTACATCTACAAAGCTACTTTTAAGTACTTTATTCAATCTTTCCCAAAATAATCCTTTTTCATTTTCAATTCGCTTTAAAATGTTTTCAATTTCCAAACTTTCTTTTGAATAAAGAAAGCAGTAATAAGTTTTTCCTCTAGTTGTATCCAGCAAGTTCCAAGTATCCTCATCTGGAATTGCAACGTTATTTTGTCTGTAAGGAAGATATGCGAGCACTCTTTCTGCATTTGGAAAAATTTTATATGTCTTATAAGTTAGATCCGAACTGAATGCATAAACGTAAGCAGGTTCGTTATTAGTAATTCTTAATTCAAACAATGATCCAGAATAATAAGGTTCTTCCATAACAAAATATTGTCCGTTAAATTTAGACTTCATCTCTTTGCCATTACTTTCCATAAACTGAAGGGAGCCAGAAAGGTCAACTGCATTTGAATCAATGTTTCGTTTATCAATAACTTCATAAGCCAACATATAAAAGATTTTAAAATCAGAATATTTCATCCATGCATAGCCATTATTTCCCCAGTTTTTACCCCAGCTATTTATTATTTCTAAAGCTCCACCAAATTTATTGTTATCATAACTAATTATTGTTAATGCATGCCCGCGTTCTTTCCAGCTTTTATATTCGGATGGGGCAGGTGTCCAAAGTTCTCCCTTTACAGAAGCAAAACTTGGAGGGCATTCAATCCCAATTACAACTGGCTTACCTTCCGCAAGACTCTTTTTAACATATTTTATAATGTTAACTGTATCTTTATAAGCGAGAAACCTGTACTCAATAATTTTATAATCATTTGCAGTTTTTCTATCTTCATCATTAACTTCCTTTTTACAGTTATATCCGAAATCAGAAAACTTTACATCACCAACATTTTTAAGAATATCCAAAGCTTCGTCAAGAGAAGTTCCGCCATAACAATCATCAGATTTTCTTATTTGATTATAAATAAACGAAGGTGAAAAAGTGTTTTTATCAATAGTTTGCTTATTCCAACCCTGCTTCATTGCTTCTAAAATTGTTCTTGCGTAATAGGAACTTGCCCAGCCGGCACAGGTTGAATATGGTCCTTGATCAGATGGTGTTGGGGTATATTGTTTTAGTGAAACTGAATTTGGTAGGTTTTCATAATCACCGCGCATCAACTTAGCTGCTCTGGGTGCGTTTTTATAAAGCGCTTCATCCAACAATAAACCCATGCCTCGGTCCTGCGCAACAATGCTTGTTAATATTAAAAGGAGAATTGGAATTGTTTTTTTCATATCATTTTTTATTAGTTAAAAAAAATATTTAGCCTTTTAAAATTCTATTAATTTAATTTTTTAATTGATCAATCCTTTTTAATAAATTTTGACGAAAAAGGAATTGTGTAAATAGGTCTTTATATTCTTGAACATTACCAGCACTTTGCAAAGCGTTTTCATAATATCTAAACGCTTCATAGTTAAGCTCTTTTTCTTCACAATATTTTGCTAATAGAATATTTTGAAGAGAATTTTTTGTAAAAGCAGTATCATCTTTCAAACTCTTCATCTCACTCAAATATACTTTTGATTTTTGCCTATTCATTATTTTGATGCAGCTTGTATCAGAACTTATTGGTTCTTCATCCTGAAGATAAATTGACCAGAAATAGCAAGTATCTTTATCAAGATTCAGATTCTTAAAATTTACTGCCAATGTTGTATCGGTAACTTTTTGCATATACACTGTAATACCGGCAGGGTTCATCAGCTTAAAAACATAAAAATTCTGATTTTCATGTTTATACCATTTGAAGGTTGTTAATGAGTCAAATACAAATGTGGACTTTGGGAAATCAACTTCTAAATAATTAGCACGCTCTCTAAAAACAGCTCCATGATCATCTGATTTTTTTTCGTTCCGCGTAGTTATTATTTCACTTATTAAAAAGTCTGAAAACTTTTTTAATACTGATGAGTTTTTTCCGGCTAAATACATTTTTAAATCATTTACTTTAAAAATGCCTGCATTTCTAAGTTCCAATGTTGCACCGGAAACATGTGCCAATCCAACATATTCATTATTCTTCAATTGAATTATATCGTCAGTAAAAAGTTTATCGCCAGTTTTAAGCTGGCTCCAGTCACCACTGCCATTTGTTTTTATTTGTACATTTTTGGTTGCGGCAACAATTTTGAAAATATACTCCTGGCAATACGAATTACTGCTAAAGATAAATACAAATTGTAATATGAATAAAAAGTATTGTAAAATTTTTTTCATAGTTTACCTGCCAATAGTTTTATGCTGGATAGATTTAATAAATTTTTCTACGTAATTATTGTAAAAATCAATTGAAGTTGGTACCAATACTATTACCACCATTATTAGTGTAAGTTGTATTTTAAAATTGAAAAAGTTGAACAGTAGAATTCCAATAAAAAGTAAAAGGCACGTTTGGACAAGAATAATCAATTTAGAAAACCCGCCGAACCAATCAAACAAATTTTGCTTTATATAAAGCATAGTAATAACATTAAGATAACAAAAAATAATAGCCAAAATAAAATTGAAAAATACCGGAATTTCATTAATATAATTTTCATTTAAAATCATAGAAATAATATTTGCATGAATAACTATACCGTACATATCTGGAAATGTTTTACCAGCGTATCTTTCATTAAGCGGAGTGAAGAAAATATCTTCAAGAGTTGGCGTGTTTAATGTAATACCTGTATAACCAAGTAAAACTATTTTGTCTTTAATAAAATGCAAATTGCTTCTTTCATTAATATCATAAGAATCTAAAAAATAGAACTTATTTATATTTCCCTTAAAGTTAATGTGTTCAATTGGATTATTTCTTTTCAGCAAATGATCGAAAGATGTTTTGTTGTAACTTTCAACAATTTTAACCGCAAAGGAATAATTTACTCTTTCCTTAAAGTACGCTTTTGGTTTGAAAGTTCTGATTGTACGAAAACTACCTTTTTTATCTTCCGGCAGATTTGCATAACCAACACTTGCATTCTGAAAGATTTTGTTCGATTCCAAAATTGATTCGTATTTACCAATTGAGGAATTATAATCTAAAAGTTTATTTATAATAACTAAGTTCTTTACAGAAGATATAGTGGCAGCTAATATGGAATCATCCGACCAATCTTTTTTTTCAATGAAAAAAGCATCTAATCCAATAACCCTGGGTTTATATTTTGCTAATTCATTTATTTGATTGGCAATTTCGGTTCTGTTAAGATTACCAATATTTACAATTACTATATGTTCATCATTATTCTGTTCCACTCGTATTTTAGAAAAAACAAGATCATAAATATCAAAATCAGTTAACGCTTTGCCCATCGGATCTAAAATTCCAAGATTGATTGGTAAAAGGGAAAAAAATCCGATAATCAAAAAAACAATTGAAGTGATTAAAAGTTTTTTAATAACCATATGAACTGTAATTATTGGATTCAGGATATTTTGTTTTACTTCTTAATTCCATTATTAATAACTTCTGGAAAAAGAATGCGTTATTATATGAATGATATAAAGGGCAATTGATAGTTGATGGATTCAAGTTCATCAATTGTCCTGAATAAAGTTTGTAAAAAAAATCCTTTAAGTCAATAGCTAAGATTGATTTTTATTGATTTGGTGAATCTACCACGGCATCCTGAAAAAATTTTCTGTTCTTGAAGGCTTTCCTTTTTTTACCTAATTTGATAACAAATGATTTAGGATAGTATGTCGATACTTTCTATAGAAAATGTTTATTTCAACTATGGTGCAAATGAGAAGGATCATTCCAAATTCTTTCTTAGTGATATAAACCTTACCTTTGAAAAAGGTGAATTTGTTTCTTTACTGGGTCCTAACGGCAGCGGCAAATCAACTCTTTTCAAGATAATCTCCGGTGTTTTAAAAACTAAAAAGGGCAGACTTGTACTTGATGGAAAGGATTATAAATTATTATCTAAAAAAAATCTTGCAAAAACAATTGGTTTTGTTCCGCAGGCATCAATATCTGTTTTTCCATTTTCAGTTTATGAAATTGTTATGATGGGCAGAACTCCTTATTTAAATTTAGTTGGTTATGAAACTGATGAAGACATAGCGATTGTTGAAAGTGCGTTAAAACTAGTGGAAATCTCCCATTTGAAAAATCAGGGTATAAACGAGGTTTCTGGCGGTGAGGCTCAATTAGCATACATTGCACGTGCGATTGTTCAGGAACCGGAAATAATTCTTCTTGATGAACCAAATGCGCATCTTGATATTAAACATCAAATTTCTATCTTCAATTTAATTAAGAAGCTTAATAAGGAAAAGAACTTAACTGTTATTTCAGTTTCGCATGATTTGAACCTTGCCGGATTTTACAGTGATAGGATTATTTTTATTAAAGATGGAAAAATATTTAAGGATGCCAGCACGAATCAAATATTAAATAAAGAAAATATTAAAAGTGTCTTTGAGGTAGAATCTTTTGTTTCCTTACATCCGGATCTAAATAAACTTAATATTACAATTAATCCATATTTGAAATAATGGCTGGCAGAAAAAAAATAGGTAAAAATAGTTCTGTAAAGAAAAAAGTGTTTCTAATATTCGAGCTCGTGCTTCTAATCGATTTGATTTTTATTTATCTGCATAAATACATTTTTAAAAATCTTCCCCTAAAAGAATTTTATTTTTGGCGGGTTGGTAATATTCTGGATTTCCTAATCTTTCTTGTACCAGCAGTAGGATTAATAATATTATATTTTCAACCAAATAAAATTGAAAAAGGAAAATACTACCTTCTTTTAACCATTCTTGTATCAATGAATTTGGCTCTTATATTTTATCTTGTCACATCAAAAGTTAAGATTAAATTTCCCTTTGATTATTTGTTTGAATATCCAATTGAAAAAGTATATGTGGCAGCTTTGTTTGTAGCTTTCGGAGTTTTATCAATTCTTTTTACAGTACTGGTTTGGTTGATAATTATTCGGGTTAAAAGATTTTTTTATTTGCAACTTGGCATTTATACTTTATTGACTGTTTTAATGCTAATAATTTTTGCGTTCATCTATAGCAGCAATTACATTAGAACAATTGATTTTTCGGAGCCAGGATATAAAAATGCAGATGTTGCAGTAGTATTAGGGGCAGCCGTTTGGTCTAAGAATAAACCAAGTACTATTCTTTCTGGAAGAATAGAAAAAGCCGGTGAATTGTATAAGAATAAAATAGTTTCCAAAATTCAAGTTACCGGTGGTAATGCACCAGGCGAGTTTAGTGAAGCCAGGGTTGCTTATAAATACTTGATCAAGGATGGCGTTGCTGCATCGGATATTTGGATGGAAGAAAACACTTCTTCAACTTCTGAACAAATTGAATTTATAAAAAAAACATTGGCTAAAGAGAAAAATCTGAAAAATATTTTAATTGTATCGGATATTTTTCACCTAAAGAGAGTATTGGAAATTTGCAAATTTTATAATGTAAACGCCAAAGGTGTTGCTACAGATTTGCAACTTAGCTGGGAAAAATTATTTTATTATAGATTTCGAGATAGTATTGCATTACTTTTGTTCTGGTTGTTTGCAATTTGATGTGCAAGTTCAAATTAAATTTAAGGAGATATTAAAATGGTTAACTTTGAAATGATGGAACAATCCGGACACGAACAAGTAATTTATTGTTCTAACAAAGAAGTTGGCTTAAGAGCGATTATTGCAATTCACGATACTACATTAGGACCTGCACTTGGCGGAACAAGAATGTGGAATTATGCAAACGCAGAAGATGCCTTGAAGGATGTATTAAGATTATCTCGCGGTATGACTTATAAAGCCGCAGTTTCCGGCTTGAACCTTGGCGGTGGCAAAGCAGTTATTATTGGTGATTCATCAACTCAAAAGAATGAATTGCTATTTAGAACTTTTGGAAAATTTGTTGATGGTCTTGGCGGAAGATATATTACTGCAGAAGATGTTGGAACTAATGTGAATGATATGGAATATGTGAAAATGGAAACGAAATACGTAACGGGAATTTCTAAAGCACTTGGTGGATCTGGGGATCCTTCGCCAGTTACCGCCTACGGAGTTTATGTTGGTATGAAAGCCTGTGCACACGCAAAATGGGGATCAGATTCACTACGTGGAAGGAAAGTAGCAGTGCAGGGCGCTGGACATGTAGCTCGATACCTTTGCGAGCATCTTTATAACGAAGGAGCCGAGATTTATGTAACTGATATTAAAGAACTAAAAATTAAAAGAGTATTGGAAACTATAAAAGCATATGTTGTAAAACCAGATGAAATTTATGATGTGGAAGCTGATATTTTTACTCCAGCTGCTTTGGGTGGAATATTGAATGACAATACAATTCCAAGACTAAAAGTACAAATAGTTGCCGGCGGAGCAAATAATCAGCTGGAAGATGAAAATATTCACGGGCATAAGTTAATGGAAAAGGGAATTCTTTATGCTCCGGACTATGTTATTAATGCTGGTGGGTTAATAAACGTTGCTAATGAACTTGAAGGTTACAGGCAGGATAGAGCAATGAAGCAAGCGGAAGGCATTTACGATATTCTCACAAAGGTGATTGATACTTCAAAGAAAGAAAATATTCCAACTCACTTTGCTTCCAACAAAATTGCTGAAGAACGCGTTAGACAGATTGGTAAGATCAGGAAAATTTATTCTGGAACTTCAAATTTTTCCGGAAGACATTAGTTAGAATGGAACTCTTAAATTTTTATAAATGAATAAGCCTGGTTCCCAAATTTGGATGATAGGATTTTTTTACAATGCACTTAATTAAATTGTTCTTAATTTTACATTAGAAATACAATGACAAAAAAAACCAACCGAAGAGAATTACGAGAAAAAGTTCTTCAGATTTTGTATGCTTTTGAGATGAACAGCGAAGGATTAGTTTCTTTAACTGAAGGAATGCTTTCTGATGTTGAAGAAAAAAGTGATAAAGATTTTTGTCGCCTCCTTATTGATAATGTCCTTGCCCACCATAAAGCATTAGACAAACGTATCAGTGAACGTGTAGATAACTGGGAGATGAATCGAATTGCCTTGATCGATAAAATACTTCTAAGAATGTGCATTGCGGAAATATTATTTTTCCCGGATATCCCACCTAAAGTTTCCATAAACGAGGTTATTGAAATCTCTAAAAATTTCAGCACACCAAACAGCGGAAAATTTATTAATGGAATTCTTGATTCAATCCTTGCTGAATTAAAAGCAAGCGGTAATTTGAGCAAAACTGGCAGGGGATTGGTTGATGAATCCATAAGGAAAAATACTGAGACTGATTAATGAAAAATCGCTGGAAGATTTTTGTATGGACTTTATACGATTTTGCTAATACATCCTTTTCAATTGTTGTTGTAACGGCAATCTTTGCCGTCTATTTTAAGAAAACAATTTCTGGTGGTGAGGCTATAGGTGATTTTTATTGGAGCCTTGCCACAAGCATCTCAATGATTATTACTGCTATTATTTCTCCAATTTTGGGTGCCATTGCTGATCACTCCGCTGGAAAAAAAAGATTCCTTTTATTTTTTACAATTCTCTGTATTGTAGGCACAGCGTCATTATACTTTACCGGATCTGGTGCAATTTTTTTGGCGATGATAATTTTTATACTTTCCAATGTTGGTTTTGAAGCTGCACTTGTTTTTTATGATTCATTCTTACCAGAATTAACAGAGCCAAAAAATTATGGAAGAGTTAGCGGATATGGTTTTGCGATGGGTTATCTTGGTTCATTTGCCACGCTTGCTATTGCTTTACCATTTGTAAAAAATGATATGGTAAAGGAAACTTTTCCGTTGGCAGCTCTTTTCTTTTTAATTTTTGCCATTCCAATTTTTATATTCTTAAAGGATAACCGGAAAAATGTTGTTATAGAAGAATCTTATTTTAAAATTGGCTTTAATCGCGTTTATAATACAATAACCCACTTAAAAAATTATAAAAACCTTACCACATTTCTTCTGGCATTTTTCTTTTATATAGAAGGAGTAAACACAGTTATTTTTTTTGCAGGAAATTATGCAAGCACTACAATTGGTTTTTCTGCAACTGAAGTATTAATATTCTTCCTTACAGTACAATCAACCGCAATTATTGGCTCAATATTATTTGGAATTGTGTCAGATTCAATCGGGCAGAAAAAGACAATTATAATTTCTTTGTTCCTGTGGCTTGGAACAATTATTTATGCTTTCTTTGTTAAAGATAAGACCAATTTTTACATCGTTGGATTATTAGCTGGCAGCGTTATGGGGGCAACACAATCTACTAGTCGTAGTTTAATGAGTAAATTAACACCAGAAGATAAAAAAACAGAGTTCTTTGGTTTTTATTCCTTTTTTGGAAAAAGTTCGGCAGTGTTAGGTCCACTCGTATTTGGATTAGTTAGTTATATAACTAACAGTCAAAGAGTGGCAATTCTATCGATGACATTCTTTTTTATTGTGGGAATAATTCTTCTTACTAAAGTAAAAGACCCTAAAACTTTACTGAACTAAACGCAAAAATCTTAATTTGACTTTAGCCGGTAAGCTCTCATTTTTGCTTTCTAAAATTAAAGCGCACCAAAAAATAAACTACTAAAACAGAGATGATGAAAATTGAAATGCCCCAAATTATTGCTGGCACACCGGTCAAATCAGCTAATATTTGAGCATCTGTTCTTCTGTACTCTGAAGTAATCAAATCATCTTTGATATCAATTATAGTGTAAAGACAACTTATTGTACCAAGAATTTTAAATAGATATGAATGGACAATATTTGGCAAAATCCGTGGAGAGAAAAAGAGAATTATCGAGAAGCCAATTGTAAATAGAATTCCAAAGGGACTTTTTATTAATGTTATACAAGCTATTAAAAATATTAAAGAAAGTACGGTGCAAAAGTATTTACTAAATTTGTATTTATTTGATGAAATAAATAATAACCCGCCTAACAGTAAACTACCAAGGTAGCCGGCACTGGCAATCAAATAAGGATTGCCACCTTTAACTAAGCATTCTCCTCCAACCTGATAATCAATTTTAATCTCCGTAACTGATCCACCAGAAACCAGTGCGAAAATGCAATGAGACAACTCATGAAGTAAAACTACGAAGAGTTTTACTGGATAAATGAAAAAGGAATTCCAAAATAGGTAAGTTATAGTTACAGCAATTAACAGTACTGTAACTTCAATTATTGTTTTACCTTTGGAAGAAAGTTTCATTTACATTTATAAAAATTGTAAACAAAGATAATAAATAGAGATTACCGGTTCTATAATAATTTTTTAGATTTAATAAATAGAATTTTTATTTTTCTGCTAGTAATTTGTCTCAATTGGTTTAATATTTTAGAACAGTTGAAAGAAATTAAATCATTTTTACTCTTGCCTAATTTGCAAAGATCCTCATCCACAAAAAAAATATTTTGTGCAAAAAACGAATTATGAACTAACTTATTAACATATTTTACTGATAATTCTTCAGTTACAAATTACTATCGCACAAGATGATGAACGCATAAGGCAATTTGAATTAGTGATTTGAAAAGTTGTTTTGTTATATCAAAGAATGCAAAGGATCAATTGTTACTGGCAATTTAATTATATTAATTTATAAAAATCAGGATTTTATATTATAACATGAGGATTAAATGAAACCATATCTATTTTTTTTAACATTTATAGTAATATTCTATTTTACTGCATGTAATGAGAATGATGCGGTTGTTGGTTCCAATAGTGACCGACAAATATCCAGCCTCAGTTTTATTGTTGATACAACTTATTTAGATGGTTCCTCTAAAAGATTGGTCGCTAAAGGAATTGTACAAAACAATACTAATTCAACCGTCAGTTCACCTTGGTATGTTGAAGCCCAGTTTTTTACAGATACTGCACAAAAAACTAAATTAGGTGGTAACAATACTCAAATAGGTGTGCCATTATCAAAAGGACAATCAACATTTTGGACCATAGAGTTTTATTCTTCAAATGTAGATGTTACTAAATACCCTAATTTTAGTGTTGGTGAATTACGAGGAATATACAAGTAAGATGGGACCTTTTGAAAATATTTAATTCATTTAGTGAAGAAATAGAAATTCTGGCATGTGAAATAAAGAAAGCAGGAGTACATAAAATAAACTCGATTGAAACCAGGTTGACCAATGGTGTTTTTTTATACCAGCTAAAGGTTATAAATTAATGGAACTACTTTAACATAAGTAATTTCCTTTTGTTCATAAAAAAAATTGAAAGAAAACTTGTTCATCATTTGCTACACTAAGAATGGTGTAACTATAATTTTTTAATTTCTACGCCAAACTTAAATGTTTTTAATTGACCAGGTTTAAGAATGATCTTATCTGACAATTCTGGACGATTATAACTGTTTGTAATATATTCAACTGGTTCTATAGCTATGGATTTTCGTGGACGATATTTTACTTCATCGCCGGTAAAAGCATAAATAACTCCACCTTTCTGAAAAACAATTATTTGTATTCCTGTTATTTCATCAGTTAGCTTTGTTCTGGCAAATCCATCCAAATCGGGAATTATATCAGTGTAACATACATTAACTATTTTTTTACCAAGTGTATTTTTGTTCAAATCATCAGTTCGGAAATCCAACTCAGGATGTTCGTCCAAATTAGAATATGCTTTTTCACCTATTAGTGGGATATATTTTTCATCCAGTAAAACAATTTTATTAGCTGGAAGTTGTAGAATTAAATTATCAATTCCATCCTCATTAGTCTTAAAATATGGATGCCAGCCGCAAGCGAATGGAATAGGTGCATCATTAATATTTAATCCTGAAATTTCAACATCAAGTGTATTTTCTTTTAAAGTAAACTTAATTGTTACATCAAGATTGAAGGGATAACCAGGGAAAGCTTCTTTTCTTATTTTGTTGGTAAACAATGTAAGAGAAATTTTATCATCAATTGTTTCGATATCTTTTATTTCAAAATCTATCACGCGAACTAAACCGTGTATTACATCTTTATTAGGATTTATAGGACTGATAAGCTGATAAAGCTTTCCATCGAATTCATAAGTACCACGTTTAATCCTGTTAGAAAAAGGAGCCATTATGGAAGATCGGGCACCAGCAAGTTCATCAAATTCCTCAGGTGTTTGGTAACCATCAACGATGTTTAGAAGTTTATTGTTAACAGGAACAAAATAATTTAGCAGAGTCGCTCCCTTCAATGCAATTTCCGCTTTTGTTCCGTTTAATTCATCACTCAAAATTAATGTCTTATAATTTCCAAATTTACTTTCTCTTAGTTCGTATCTACTCAATTTTGCTCCGGTTATTTTTATTCAGTAATTAAATGGTTTCTGGAATCGCACGCAGAACATGTACCTGATGGACATAAAAGTTTATTATGGTTCTGTTTAAAGAATGGAATTCCTTTTTTAAGAATAAGTTCAAGCGGGATGTAATAACCTTTTATTTCATTTTGATTAAATGGATTAATTAATTTATTTTCAATTAAATTCATTTCAAAATTAACAGATGATTTACTGCAGCCAGGGATTTCTTTTTGCTGTTGCTCTCCAAAGATTGCTACTCTATCCGACTCAATAATGAATTTAGAATATCGAACAATGAATAATGAATGTTGAAGTCAAAAAGCAATGGTTTATTCGTTCCTATATTATTACTTCAATATTCAACTCTTTCTCTTTGTACTTTTCTACTTCAATCAGGTTCTTCTTTATTTGTTTTCCGTTTACAGTAATTGATTTTACAATGCTGTTCTTTCCATCAGGATTTTGAACATGAAGTTTCAAAATTTTCCCTCTGAATTTTCTTTCAGCTTTAAATTCTTTCCACTCAGAAGGAATGCTCGGCGCTATTCTCATTCCTTTTAATGTTGGTTGGAAACCAATGATGTAATCTAAACCGATTCGTAACATCCACACAGCAGTTCCTGTTAACCATGAATGGCTTGCCTGTCCTTTAGTTATATGGTCTGGACTTGTAACATATTCAGCATAAACGTATGGCTCAACTTCATATCTATCGATATCCTGGGCTGAGTTTAACGGCATCATTCGTTTATAGGTTTCATACGCGGTTTCAGCATTTCCATTCATTATTGAAGCAAGAATAAACCAGGAAGATGCATGATTAAAGATTGCACCATTTTCTTTCTTACCTGAAACGCATCGGCTGATCAATCCGATTGAGTCGTCAACCTCAGTGAAAGGTGGAAAACAAATTTGGATTCCTTTCGGTCGGGCTAAATATTTTTTTACAGATTCAAGTGCTTTATCAGCTCTTTCTTTTGGAGCTAACCCGGATATTACAGACCATGTTTGTGAGTTGATGAAAATTTTTCCTTGAGTATCCTTATGAGTCCCTACTGGTATGCCATTATCTCTAAAAGCACGGATATACCATTCACCATCCCAGCAATATTTGTTAGTTATCTTTTCCAACTTTTCATATTCTCTCTTCCATCTTTTTAATGTCTTTTTGTCTTTCTTATATTCCAGCAGTTCAAATGTTTTTCTAAGCGCATAAGCTAAAAAGAATGCTCCCCAAACTGTTTCGCCTTTTCCTTTTGGTCCAATATGATCGAGAGTGTCATTCCAATCGCCTGTCATTATTTTCGGCATCCCACGTTTGGTTGTTGCAGAGAGGGCAAAATCTAACGCTTTAACCATGTGTTTGTAAACGGTTGCTTTGCCACCATCATAAAAAGTTACTTTTTCATCAAGGATGGAATGGTCGCCGGTTTCGTTTAAATATTCTATCAAACCAAATGGAATCCAAAGCGGTGTATCTGAATGATTAGTTCTTTCACCATAATCTGTAAGCTTAAAGAAATTATGCAGTGTAGATCCATTCTTAAATTGAAAACGTAACGCATTCAGTAGTCTTGTACGGACTCTTTTCGGATCGACCATTACAACTCCAATTATATCCTGGAATTGGTCGCGCATTCCTGTTCCGAATAATAAGCCACCATGATAGTAACCAGAGTTTCTTGCCATATCAAACGTAACAGCCGCCTGGTACTGATTCCAAACATTTAACATTGCATTAAATTTTTCGTCCGGTGTATTCACCTTTACAGCAGAAAGATGGTTATCCCATTTCGCTTTAAGCTGTTCAAATTTTTTATCCAGAGTTTCAATCTTTATAAGTGATTCCCATTTTAAATTTTTATATGCATTCTTTTCTTCTTTTGGAACTATCGCCATAATAATGGCAAACTCTGTTGATGCATTAGCATGAAGATCTAATTTTGATTGAAGAGCCGCGACAGGATCGCCGGCGGTAATTTCCGTATTCTTCATTGTGCCAGTTTCAATCGATTCAGGATTTGTCTCACTACGCCATCTTCCAATAAAATTATCAAGACTTCCATCAAATCCGGTTATTGGTAAAGTTTGGGTAAAAAGTATTCGGTACTTCCAATCAATATTTGGCTGAGCGACTGAAACTTTTCTGTTAAGAACCCAGTAGCGGCGTGTGGCAACCAGGGCAGAATGTTTTTTATCAAAATAAATTTTAGTAAAATGTTTATCATTTGGTTGGTTGATGATATCGTTCAGAGCGTTTCCCATCATCAATTCAGTAAAGGAATAAACTTCGAGCTTTCTTGGTTTACCACTTAAATCTTTTAAATTCACTCTCCAGATTTCTGCATTAACATCCTGTGGTACGAAGTAAGTAATTTCTCCCCTGATACCGAAAATTTCTGTAATGATTTTAGTGTAGCCCTGTCCATGATGGCATTCATATTTATCGTAATTCAGATTTGTTGTCGGTGCCCAGCTAAGCGACCAGTAATTACCCGTCTCAGTATCTTTTACAATCACATATCTTCCGGGGCGATCCCAGGGTAAACAGTTGTATCGCATTCTTGTAATTCTATTATCGCGGGGCGAATCCAGGTAACTAAATCCTCCGCCGGTGTGGGAAATTAATCCAGCATAATGTTCATTCCACATATAATTAAACCACGGGCGTGGTGTACGGGGATTAGTAATAATATATTCTCTGTAATCTTCAGAAAAGTGACCATATTTGTTAGGAAACATTTTTATCCTTATTTATTTCTTTTCATCAAATTCAATTTTGTATGTGGCAATTTTCTTTTTGCCAACATTAATTTGGAAAGAATTATTATTATCCAATTTAATTTTGGCAATCGGTAATTCTTCCAGGCTAATTTCAGTTGCTTTCTTAATTCTAAATAAAAAATTTACTTTGCCTTTAACTTCAGAATTAGTCGGATTGTATAATCGCAAAACTAACGAATTATCAATCCCATCTTCCGATTTCTTAAAACAACTAAACACTAATTCCTTTGGTTGAATCTGGAAAAATGATGTATTAGCCTTTATCTTCGCGCCCTCCATCATCCATTCTCCGTTTCCCCGTTTCACTTTATCACCGCTTCCCATTTCAAAAATTCTTAAAGCTGTATTATAACAAAGAGCTTCCTCGTAAACTTTTCCATTATGCCAGTCTCCTTGATGCGGGTAGAATGCAAGTTTATAAGATTGTTTTCCTAAACATTGAGAACCTTTTTGGTGGTTGTAATCTTCTACCGAACTTGGTTGTATGATATATTTGAACGCACGCAATAAAGTAATTGCAATTGTTCTATCCTTGTTATCCAGAACTTCATACTCCTTCAATCCCTTAACAATAACTGCTGCACCGGTTTTCCCATCGCTAACATCAACAAAATGATGCATTGGATAATCATACATTGGTTGCTCAATCCAATCTTTAGTCTCAAGTTTTTTAATTGATCTTTCTACAACATCAAATTGTCCCTCACCATAGGAGTATTCTGCTGGAATACCAGTAGGAAACATAATTCTTAACCGGTGGGATTCAACATTATTATCAACGTTGATTTGAAAATCAATTCGCCTGGAATTTTTTTTAAGTGAAACTAATACTTCCACTGATATTTTATTTTTAATTTTTGATTTGCTTGAACGATCTTCAAGAGTAGGGAAAATGTGCAATTCATATTTGATTGAACATTTTGTAACAAGAGAATTATTCTCCACGAATGAAATCTTCGGTCTCGATTTTAAAGTTGTAACAAAAGGTTCTATTGGTTTATTAATCCAGGCGTGTCCAGCCTCTCCTTCATCATACAAGTAAGCAAGATTGTAAAACTCTTTACCTGTTATTTTGTCAAGTGCATCAAGTGTACCATTTAAACCTATTTTTATTTTAAGGTATTCGTTTTCTAAAACCGGAAGTCCCGCAAATAATTTCCCGAGTTTCATTTGTTTATTAGAATCTTTTGGCTTTACTGGTTTTATATAGTAAGAAGTAATTCCAAATGGTAAAATGTTATTTAATTCAATATAACAATGGTATCTTTTCATTCTAAAAAACAGAGGACGGTCTATCAACTGCTCCAGTACTGGTTGCTCATCTTTCTTTTCAACAAGAAAATAATTCAACTTCTTTCCGTATTGATCAATAATTTCGATAGCACCTTTATCCAGCTCCGTGGGTACATCAACAAATGCTTCCACGATATCATTTCGAATATAATTTGTAGGATTTACTACAACAAGATGAATACTTTTTTCCGGGAACTGACTTAGATCAATTTTAGTAGAGATGTATTTGCATGCTCTTTCAAATACTCCTTTAGAAATTTCAATTGATTGCTTATAGCGAAACATCATATCGTCATGAACTTCATCCAAGCTACAGCCGCCAATAGAATCGTGAGCAGAATTTTCCAGGATGTAATACCAGGCACGCTCTAAATATTTATCATTGATGTTCAGACCCAGCAAACTGCATATTGAGTTAAAGGGTTCGGCATAGAATTGAATCCAATTCTCGGCTTCAAAATTTTTCTGTTTCAAATACATTCGAGCTGATGTAGTGTAGCCGAAAAGATTACCACATCTCAAATCATTTTGGGCACTTCTTCTTTCACCTTTTACTAAAGTTAGATTTTGCTGGTTGGCAGATTTTTTTAGAGCATTGGAATATTCTTCAAGAGTGCTATGTACTATATTCATTTCCGGAATGAGTTCTTTAATATCTTTAATTATTCTTACTGTCTTTATGTTTGGTCCGCTTGAATCGTGTCCTTCCATCCAGATAACATTTTCTGTTGTAAAATCATTAACCTGGTTTTCTACAATAGCATTTACAGATGGAATAATATTTTCTTTAAAGTAAGTATCCAGTGGTTTTGTTATGAAGTAATCTTCCTTATAAAGTACTTTGTCAGAAAAATGAAATGGTGTTCCTCCGTTAGACCATTTATACTCAGCATCAGAAATTTTTTCATTATGAACAACAGGGCGGTAGATATAGAAATAAAAATTGTACCGCGGCATTGTTGAAAAGCGGGATGAAAGCGACCTAGTTCCATCTGCGCCTTCCCAAATGAACTCAGCTTTTTTACTGTCTATCGAATTAACTCCACGATAGAACATAATTACATCAATTCCAAATCCTTTATAAATTTGAGGGAGCTGAGAGATCTGTCCCCACGAGAAAGGGGAGTAACCAATTTTTGAAGTACCGCCTAATGCAGAGCAAATTTTATGACCGAGCAAAAGATTGCGGATTAAATTTTCTCCACCAACCTGAAATTCTTCTGGAAGAATAAACCAGGGTCCGATCAATAATCTTTTTTCCTGAACAAACCTTTTTATAACTTTTTCTTTCTCTGGACGAATTTCGAGATAATCATTTAAAACAACTGATTGACTATCAAGATGAAATGCACGGTAATCTGGTTCGGCTTCAAGAATTTCTAAAACTTTGTCGATCATTTCAACAAGCATTTGACGATTTCTCTGAAACGGAAATCGCCATTCGCGATCCCAATGCGTATTTGAGATTACATGAAAAACACGATTTTTTATTAAGTCTTTATTCATAATGCGGTAACTATTCCTTAATAAAAAGATTGTGTTTTATTAATGTTTCTGGTAATCCACCATTCAGAACATATGTTGCAGCGTTCATGTCATGTCCTTTGGTTTTAGCAAAAGGAACAGCAACGCATAAACCCATTCCAGCAGCACGGATAGCTATTGTACCACTTTCGCTATCTTCAAAACCAACTACTTCCTCAAATTTAACTTTTGGAATACCAAGTTTATATAATGCAATGCTATAAAGATCTCGGTGTGGCTTCAATCTTATTTCGCTGGAATCGCTGGCTGTAATAAATGCATCATAAACATTATTATAATCTGTAAACTTTTCTTTTATAAACTTTTTTCTTTCGGGTGAAACATTCCATTTATCAACCTGCTGTAATAGAATATGGAAAACTTCTCCCATAACAATATTAGCCTCATAAAAAATTGATGATGTAACGACTGCAATTTTTAAAGGATCAGCCTGAAACATTTTGCTAATTCTTAAAAGATTTATTTTAACTTTCTCTTTATCTAAAACGAAATTATTTTGTTGTTTTAATTTAAATTCCAAAATCAACTCATCCATAAGATATTCAATTTCTTCTCCAAGCCATCCTTTAATTAGTGCAAGAAAAATTCCTACCCCGGGTGTTGGTTCAATCAGAGGCTTTTCTTTATTCTCAAGCAACTCCAACTTTAAATGTTCACTTCCATTTTTATTAATTAACTCAAGTATTTCGTGATAACGCTGATAGTAAATGTCAATTGCTGCCCTGACAGAATCATTAAGAGAGTTGATCGTAAAATTATTTCCAAATTTGTTGAAAAAATAGTTAGTGATAATTATGGCTTTACTCCCGGTAAATTCCACATTTGCTATATAATAATTTAGCTTCTCATCGGTTAATGCATCTTTACAACCAAGGTTAATGAGAGTATTTGTTACTTCATCTTTTCGGTTTTTGTCTTGACCTAAAATTAATGTCCATAATGCGGCGTGAAAAAATGCTTTGCAAAAAGCATCTTTATCTATGAAGTTATTATACCGGGTAATAAGATATTCTACATGCTTTGTAGTGCTATTGCCAATAATATTTGGATAATCGATAATAGGATCCAATCCTTTCCATGATTCTTTGGTTAGTTTTCCACTTATCTGCCGAACCATGTATTCCAATGAATGGATACAAAGTTCTTCGGTAGTAGTGGTGGTTCCATCCATATCCATTACTATCGCAGAAAGTTTTTCTCTTGGAGTTGTAATTTTTTTAGCTAGTGGATAAAGCTCAATTGGTGGATAAATATATTCCGGGTTATGAATTACTGCGAATTCAAATCCTTGTTTACTGATTAGCTCAGCCGCTTCTTCTTCATTAACAAATTTTTTAATCATATTATTTTGTGCTTTCTTTCAATTTAGATTTAACAATTTCAAAAATTAAATGTGAATTTTTGATTTTATGAATTGCATTCCCTGTTCTAATAAATTATTTACATCGCTATCAGATTGTCCTTCAGAATAAATTCTAACCATTGGTTCAGTTTCGGAAGCACGGAGTAACAGCCAGCGACAATCACCTTCAAGTATAAATTTTAATCCGTTGATATCCCCACGACTGCTGAAGAATTTATACATAGACTTTACTTTGAATCCAGAAATCAATTGCGGTGGATTTCTATAAAGTTCAGGTAGTTTTTGGATTCTATCCTCATTTTCATAATCGAAATCAATCCTATCATAAAAAATATTGCCAAATTGTTTCCTTTTTTCTGTCACCAAATCGCTTAATTTATTGTTGCCGGAATTTGCCAGCATTTCTAGTAATATTAATCCTGTTAGAATTCCATCTCTCTCTGGAATATGATTCTTGTATCCATATCCGCCGCTTTCCTCACAACCAAATGCTACTTCCTCTTCAATCATTTTTTCGCAGACATATTTGAAGCCAACCTGAACATCGTAGACTTTTCTTGTGACAGTTTCAAAGTTGCTTCTTAGTTTATCTGTAACCGAAGAAGTTTTAACAATATGACCAGAAATTTTTTTTGTGTTTACAATGTAATCAGTCAAAAGTAAAATAGTTTCCTGGGCGCTAAGCCATTTGCCGTTAGAGAGCATTACACCGCATCTATCAGCGTCACCATCTGTGGCAATGCCAAAAGCATAGATTTTTTCTTTTTTTAATTCTTTACTTAATGGATACAGATTTTTTTTAATCGGCTCAGCGTTGCGTCCATAAAAATCCTGCGAAGCTTTGCCAAATATCGTTTTGGATTCTATTCCATACTTTGAAAGTAGAGATGAAATAATTTCTTGTCCAGCACCTCCCATCGAATCAATAAGTATTTTTAATCCTGACTTTTTTATCATCTCAAAATCAACATACTTTTCAAGTTGATTTAAATAAACTGGTAAAAAATATTCTTCAATTACATTCTTTTTATTTTTATTAATTGAATTAATCCCAAGTAGTTGTTCAACTTTTAATGTTTCCTCCGTAGGAAAAGGTCCCCCATAATTAGCTTTGAATTTTACTCCATTGTATATATCTGGATTGTGGCTTGCGGTAATCATAATTCCAGCGTTCAGGGAATTTGCTTTTACATAATAAGAAAGAACTGGTGTTGGACAAATGGAATCTGATAAAAAAACTTTTATTCCATTGCCAGAAAGTATTTTGGCAAATATATTTGCGAACTCTTTAGATAATCTGCGTCCATCAAAACCAACAGCGGCAGTGATATTATTTTTAAAATTATTTTTTAAGTAATCAGAGAACGCCTGAGCCACAATCGAAACGCTTTTCTTGTTCATTTCACTATCAAGTAAACCTCGCCAACCGTCGGTTCCAAAGATTATATTCATACTAATTACTTTTTGTTTTGGTTATGTAAGTGGTCATGTATTTCATTTAATGATTCGTTTATTTTCTTTAGCTGATCTTCTTTCGTTTCAAAATTCATTTTAATAAATAATTCCATGAACAAATCTAATTTTGCATTTAACTCTTGTATCTGAATTTCCGAACGAGCATTTGTTTTATAGTCTTCATCAGCTTCAAGCCGATCCTTTTTTGCATGCCGGTTTTGAGACATCATTATAATTGGTGCTTGAATAGCTGCAAGACAAGAAAGTACCAGATTAAGCAGAATGTATGGGTAATTATCGTATGCTCTGGTAGCCAGGATAAAAGTATTGCTAATCATCCAGGCAACAATAAAAGCAAAGAACGCTATAATGAAAGCCCAGCTGCCACCTATTTCAGCAACTTTATCCGCTATCCTATCTCCGTACGTAAGTCGCGTATCAACAATTTTATTTATGTTTTCAACAGCTACTTCTTTATTTAGCATTCTTTTCTGAAATTCATTTTCCAAATCTTTCTTTGTTTGCTCAATTAGCAAACTTAGTCCATTTAATCGTTTTTCATTTTCCATAATTGTTTCCCAATCTGTTTGAATTGAGGAATATTTTAGGTTTCGGAAGAATATTAATTAATCAATAAAATTCACGAATAAGATTCAAAAATATTTTCATTAATATCTTCAATAAATCTTTTAACAAAATTAAATTATAAAGATAAATTGTAAGGAATTAATTTTTGAACCTCGCTGTAATGAATATTTCTAACCAAAGTACCTTGTTTAACCGCTACTGATGCTAAAGCTCCGCATGCTTCACCGGTTGCTGCAGAAGTAGCCATAATTCTTAATGCGCTGTGTGCTTCACGTGTGGCAGAAATACATCTTCCCGCAACTAAAAGATTTTCTGCTTCTTTAACAATTAAAGATCGCAATGGAATCTCATAATACTGCCCTGCGGGTATTTCTTCCAATCTGCTAGTTTCACCTTTTTGTCCGTGAATATCTATACCATAGCATCCGCGAGCTATTGCATCTTTGAACTTAGCGCCATGTTTTATTTCATCACCATTCATAATATAATCACCGATTGCTCTGCGTGTTTCTCTTACACCAACTTGAACAGCTGTTTCTAAAAGATAGGAGTTTTCAAATCCCGGTATTTCTTTCTGGAGTAAGAGAACAATTTTATAAACTTGATCCCTACCTTTCAATTCTGCATTTGTTAATTCGTATGAAGTTGAGCCATCCAATCCAAGAATGTTAGATGTATTAAATGATGCTTCTCCACTTTCCGGTAATGTAGTGTAAAATATATATTCTATTTCTTCCGGCAATCGTTTTTCCAAAATTGCTTTTTTTACATTGCTAAAATAACCAGCGACGGAAATAATTTTTGAAAAATCGAAATCGTAATTCACCCAATTAAAAAAATCTTCTCTATGTTCATTAACATAATTTGTGGCTTTTTTAATATCTATTCCGCCCATACGGAAGAAAAGTGTTAATGCTTGCAGGTTGCCATTTTTTTCATCTCCCTTTGTCCAGGGAAAGTTGCCAAGGTAAACAAGTTGGGCATCGCCGGATGTGTCGATAAATATTTTGCCATCGATTTTTATTTCTTCACTACTTTTAACAATTTCCATTGAAGTTATCTTGTTATTGTTGCGATTAACTTTGGTAATATCCGAAAGAAGAAAAATATCAACTCCCGCTTTTTCTAAAAGCCCAAAGGCTGCTGACCGGAAAGAATTAGCATAGAATCCATTATCAATCATTCCATTCATATTTTGCATTTCGATTTCAAGGTCTTCAAACACACCACGCACCAAGCTTTCATTATTAATTGAGTGTTTCATGAATGGAGAGACCATTCCCGCAGTCGACATTCCACCAACAAAACCATAATGTTCAATTAAAAGAGTAGAGGCTCCTTCTCGGGCAGATTTAACCGCCGCGCTTATACCGGCTATTCCGGCTCCAACAACAACTACATCATAAGAAAATTTCATCAGGGCACTATTAATTTTTACATTCAAATTTAAGAATTATAAAAATTTTATCATAAAAGAATGACAAGTAGGTAAGGGAAAAAAATAAAAAATTTTTGTTTATCAAAAATATGTTGATTTGATGAATTGAAAAGGGTATTTTTACCACAAATAAAATATCAGCAACAAACAGAGGAGATTCTGTGGACGACCCTGGCGGAGATAAGCGTTGCTTTATTGAAGTGATTTGTTTATCTCAAAAGATGCAAGAAGTACAATCTCCAAGTTTGTTATTGAATATTTTAAAAACCATTCTGCAAACCACGCTGATTGTACCTCGGACTAAAGAAAAAATCTAAACATTGTTCTAAAAAATTAAATTAAGCTTAGCAAAGCCTAAAAAACTTTATCAGTAATATTTATTACCAGTTAATTCTGTAATTAAAATTTTTTATTTCCTTTTTGAAGTCGAATTTTAAAAATGGAAATTTTTTAACTATTCTTTTCCAAAATAATTTCGAATTGCAATTAAATCTTCGTCCGGATTTCATTGTTCGTTTAAATAGTTAACTGGTGATTGTGGTATAATCCTGGAGGTAAAATGAAATTTACAAGCATTTATTTAAGTAGAATTATCGGAATTAAAATTATTTCCCACGAATTCCAGGTAATAGGTAAACTATTAGATTTGGGTGTAACACATGATTTACAAAATCCTAAAGTGGCAGCAGTAAAAGTTAAAACGAAAGATGGAATAAAACATTTAAACTGGGAGCATTTTTCTATTAAGAAACAAAAGAGTCAGTACCATATTACAAGTACGAGGATAGAAGAAGTGCCAGCAGGTGATTACCTTTTTTTAAAACGGAATGTTGTTGACAGGCAAATTATAGATGTTAACGGAAGGAAAGTTGTGCGTGCAAATGATATAAGGTTAGTTTTACTTTCCAGTGGTTTTTTTGTTGTTGCTGTAGATATTGGAACTGAAGGTTTACTAAGACGATTAGGAGTTGCAAAACCGCTTCTAAAATTGGGAATAAAACTACCTGCAAAACTTTTATTGTGGAGTGATGTTGAAACAGTTTTTACACCAAATGAAAATATTATTCTTTCAAAAACGTATAACAAGCTTGCTACACTTCATCCATCGGATTTAGCTGACATTATTGAAGACTTTGATACAAAAACCGGGATGATAATTTTTTCCGGATTGGATAAAGAAAAGAGTGCTGATGTACTGGAAGAGATGGAAGAAGAAACGCAGTTGAAAATGCTTGAAAATCTGGAAACCGGAAAAGCTGCAGATATTCTTGAAGAAATGCCAGCCGATGAAGTTGCTGATATACTTGATGGGTTAAGAGAAGACAAGGCTGAAGAGCTTCTGAATGAAATGGAAAAAGAAGCTTCTGATGAAGTACGTGAATTGATGGAATACAATGATGATTTAGTTGGTAGCCTGATGACTACCGATGTCGTTTCTTTTAAAAGCGATACCACAGTGGAACAGACAATTAATTCGTTAAGAGAATTAAAACCAGATGAAGATCAAATGTATTACATTTTTGTTACCAGCCAGCAAAATAAACTTATTGGAACAGTATCCTTAAGGGATATTGTAATTTCGCAACCTAATATAATTCTTAAATCTATAGTTCATAAAGATTTTGTTTTTATGAAAGATACTGATGAAATTGATGAGCTTGTAAAAGTTGCATCCAAATACAATCTGTTTGCTATTCCCATTGTTGATGGTGAAATGAACCTTGTGGGAAGTGTTATCATTAACGATATTATTTATGAACTGCTAAAAAGCCGCAGGAAGATTGCATAATAGAGAAGGAAAATCTTTATGGCTTTAAAGAAAAAAACTTGGTATATAAATTTTGTTATCTTCTTAAGCATTTTAGGTCCAGGGATAATTACCGGAAGTGTTGATAACGACGCAGGTGGAATTACAACATATTCTGTTGCTGGTGCAATGTATGGTTACAGACTTCTATGGACAATGATTCCGGCATTTATTGTTTTGCTCGTTGTTCAGGAAATGAATGCAAGAATGGGTATAGTAACAGGAAAAGGTTTGGCAGACCTAATCCGGGAAAATTTTGGGGTGAAGGTAACTTTTTTCATCTTTGTTGGATTGCTGGTTGCTGATATTGGCAACACAACTACAGAATTTGCCGGCGTGGCTGGTAGCATGAATGTATTTGGAGTAAGCAAATATATTTCAGTTCCAATTGCTGCTGTATTTGTTTGGATGCTGGTTGTAAAAGGAACTTACAGATCGGTAGAAAAAATCTTTTTAATTTTTAGTGTATTCCTTCTCTCCTACGTGGTTTCTGCATTGCTTGCTAAACCAGATTGGACTCATATCGGTATGGCAATGGTAAAACCGTCATTCGAATTAAATACAACCTTCCTAAGTATGGTAATTGGGATTGTAGGAACAACAATTGCTCCGTGGATGCAATTCTATATGCAATCGGCTGTAATAGAAAAACGTATTAAGATTGAAGAATATAAATTTGTAATCTGGGATGTAGTAATTGGATGTTTGGCAACAATTGTAGTTGCATTTTTTATTATAGTTGCATGTGGAGCGACACTGCACCAAAAAGGAATTCAAATAAATGATGCGAAAGATGCGGCTCTTGCACTTGAACCATTAGCAGGTGAGTTTGCCGCCTCTTTGTTTGCTTTGGGATTATTTATTGCTTCGGTTTTTGCAGCTACAATTTTACCATTAGCAACCGCATTTTACATTTGCGAGGCGTTTGGTTTTGAAGCTGGTATTGATAAGAAACTTAAAGAAGCTCCGGAGTTTTATTCGTTCTTTACAGGCATCATTCTTATTTCAGCCGCAATTATATTAATTCCTAAAGCTCCTCTTATTCTCATTACAATATGGTCGCAAGTTATAAATGGAATGCTATTACCGGTTGTTTTAATCTGTATGATTGTTCTAATTAATAAGAAAGAGATAATGGGAAACTATGTAAATAGCGGGATAAAAAATTCAATTGGATGGATAACTATAATAATATTAGTATCGCTTACTTTAATTTTAACTATAGAACCATTTTTTAAATAAATTCAAAACTACTTTTTAATTGAATTTTTAATTGCATCAACATACCAACCAGTTACTATTCGTGGGCTTGTAATTGCTGTTCCAACAACTACTGTCCATGCGCCTCTCTTAATCATTTCTGCTGCAAATTCAGGAGAGTGTATTTTGCCTTCTGCAATTACCGGTATAGGGCTTTCCTTTGCTAATCTTTCAAGTAAATCAAAATCGGGTAAATCTTTGGGCAGATGTATTGTTTCTGGTGTATAGCCACTTAGAGTTGTAGACAGGCAATCTGCGCCAGCACTAATACAAGCAATTCCTTCTTCGTACAAGGCAACATCAGCCATAACAGTACAATCAAATTTTTTCTTTACTTCGGTTATGAACTCAGGTCCGGTTACTTGTTCTCGAAGACGAAATGTTCCATCAATTGCGATTATGTTGCAGCCAATATTTAACAATTCTTCTATTGCATCGAATGAACAGGTTATACAAACTGAGTTGTCCGGGAATTTTGTTTTTACTAATCCAATAACAGGAATGTTGACTGCCTGGATAATCTTTTTAGTTTTCTCAATTCCCTGGCTCCTGATTCCAACAGCTCCACCCATCTCAGCAGCTTTTGCAAACAGAGAAATTTGTTCCGGAGAATTGAAAGGATCAATCTCCTCTGACTGGCAGGAAACGATTAATCCTCCTTTCAATTTAATTAATACTTCTTTCATACTTTTTAATTCTTTTACTTATATAATGAATTTATGATTCCGAATTAATATACTGGAATTAATCTAAATAATTGGCAAAATCTACTAATAGAAAACCAGAGTGTTTTTATTACAATCTCCGATTAACTGATTCCTCTCGCAGCCTATTCTATTAAACTGGGACCATCTTAATTTTGCAATAATTTAATTTCAAACTCTTTTGCTTTAATCAATTCTTTTTCCGGTGAAAAAGATTGGTGTAAATAATTTTCAGTCGAAGATAAGTTTTTCAATGAAAATGAAATAACTGATTTGTTGATTTCAGGTAATGATTGTGCTGGTATAAGTTGAACTCTTGCATTCTCTGGTAATAGAGCTCTGGAAATTTCATCTAACTTTCTTTGTACGGAATGCTCAATTGATAAATCATCATCTTTTATAATCTCAAATGATGCCCAGATTCTTCCATCATTTAGTATAAGAGTTTTTTTTGCTTCTTCAAGAATTGGATAAGTTGGCTGTTTTAATCCCGAAATAAAAATGTTCACAAGAGATCTCTTAATTTTTCTTGCATCAGGATCTGCGATAGTAACAAGTTGAAGATTATCTGAAGCATCGAAAAAATTATCGGCATAAAAAGTTACCAGTCCTTCTTTAGCCATAAATTCTATTCCTTGAATTCTATTTTCCTCGATCTTTAGCCTTGACGGTGTAACATGAAAAAGTATTTCAATATTATTTTCTTCCAGTTCCTTTTGAAGAATATATTTAACTACTTCAGGATTTAGAAAAAGATTTTCCTCATCCTCCCAAAGCAAACCTTGTTTTTCATTTATAATTCTCTTTAGAATTCTATCAACAATAAATACAGATTGTTCTTCTGCCAAAAGTTTTTTCTGTAGACAATTTAAGCTCTCAGAAATGCTCCCACCTGTAAAACCATAAAAGTTTAGTAATAAAACAGATTTACCTTGTTGGTTTTTTATTATTGAAGTTATTATACCGGATAACGAGGCACCAAAAACTATATGATCGTAAATCTTGTCCGACATGTTTTAGTCCTAATAATAGTAATACCATCCTGAAATTTATTTTTTTGTAAATATGATTTGTACTGAATCTGTTTAAATCTATTTTTTTCTAGCTGCAATTACAACTACCGGCTCAGTCGGCAATGTATTTTTCAATTCTATTTCTACCAAAGATAAAATTTGTGATTCTTGCACTAATCCTGTCATATCAATTATCCTGGCAGAAACAAGCAGAAAGATATCTGGCACAAGCGCACCAGCATCGCCAAATGTTGTTAGGTCCGCAATCATATCTTTGATTTTACTTTTTACATTTTGCGCTTCGACTTGTTCAGTCAAACAATCATTTACCTGAAGTTTAATTGTTCCTTCTTTGTCAACAACCCTGATATTTAAAACATTTTGTTTTATCAATCCAAACAAATGTTTATCAGTTTTGTTGTATGATACTGCAGCAAGAAACGAAGTTTGTCCTGAGATATTCAAATTCTGCTTTTTCGTTTTGAAGGAAATTGCAGCTACATCAAGTAGTTCATCATCGGTCAACATTTTTACAACCAAATCCCTTGCCCGCATTTCACTTGAACCCATTGCAATTGCAATTACTTTTTTATTCTTGGTATCTATCTCAATAGTAACTTCAATCGATTCTGGTATGGCGCCCATTGACTGAACTGAGTTTATTACTTCCTGCCGCATGGAAAGAATATCATTCTCCGTTGGATTTACAATATTGCGTTCAACTGAATCTCTGATAATTCCCAGCGCAGCACCAATAGCAGAAACAACTTCGCAATTCTGCGCAATTTTATGTGGAACCTTCATATAGTTTGCGGTAAATGGTACAAGTGCAGAAGCGCCACCGCCTCCACCAACAAATTGCAATAAGTCATCATCAAGTTTATATTCGCGGGCAAGCTGCTTAATTACAGGTTTAATTTTTTCTGCGGAGATAGTTAATACTTCTTTGGCTATTTCTTTCGCTTCACAGTTGAAAATTTTTCCAATCGATTCATAACACGATTTAATTGCTTTTAAATTTGCCGATCCGTGTCCAACATCTTTTACTAACTCCAAAAGGTAAGACGCGCTAGTTGGAGTAATTGTAAACTTCTTTTCAGGATTGCTTTTTTTCTTAACAACCATATAATCATCAGGATCGCCATCTTTCGGTTTAATTTTTTCTAATTCAATATCTGAAAAATCTTCATCATCGGAGTATGCTTCGTAGGCAAGATTTGCAATGTGGGCGCTCCGCGGACCAACATCAATAATTTTATTTCCATTAAAACGGGGAATGGATCCGCCGGCAATTCCAAGTGTGCGCACATCAAGAGTGCGAAGATACAACCGATTGCCGCCAATTTGTGCGCTTTTAACCTGCGGCTTTCCATTTTTAATAACTGAAATATCTGTTGAGGTTCCGCCAACTTCCAGGAAAATTCCATCTGAAATTTTTACGTACATCAAAGCAGCAGTAACTCCGGCAGCCGGTCCAGACAGCATTGTAAGTATTGGTCTCTTTCGCATTTCATTGATGTCCATTATACCGCCGTCCGAGCGCATAACCATTAGTGGCGCTTTTATCCCGCTTTTACGAATAGATTCTTCGGTCATGTTTGCAGTTTCAAGCATTCTAGGCATCATACTGGCATTGATTATTGCAGTCCGTGTGCGTACTCTTAATCCATACAACTTAGAAATTTTACTTGCAGCGGTTGCCATCAAACCCATTTCTTCTGCGGCACAAGTTACATATTCTTCATTCGATGGATCATCCACACCAAAAGCTTCTGAGGCAACAATAATTTTTGCCCCGGCATTCACCAGTTTTTTTAATTCTTCGTTTACGGAATTTTTCCAATTCACTTTGCTTACATCAATAAAAGTAAAAATGATTGGCAGAATTTTTCCAGGTGCAAGCTGTATGTTGTTTAGATTGGTTTCCTTTTCTGCTCTTTTTCCTTCAAGACCTTTTCCCATCCCAACAACTCCAACAACAGCAACATCACCTTCAAGCAGTGCATTTGTAGCTTGTGTTGTTGAGTGAGCAATCAGAATAATTTCATCAGGATTTATTTTAGTTTGCGCGATAAGATTGTTCATCGAGTCAACAACACCTTTTGCAACACCTTCGTTTGCGTTATGTGTGGTAGGAACGCAAGATTTGCCAATGATTGAATAATCCGTTATATCAACCGCAACTGCGTGAGTAAATGTTCCGCCAACATCAATTCCTATTTTTATTTTTCGCATAGAAGGAAAATCAGATAGTTTTCTTTATAATTTTTTTTATTACATAAACATTATTGCTGAAATAGTCAGACCAAGAAAAGCAAGTATCCAGGTGTATGGAATTGTATTCCACAAAACTTTTTGAACATCTATCTGCATTTCGTTTGCCAGCCAAACATTGTGTGTATTTGTCGGATCGCTTATTCCTTGTATCTGTCCAACTGCAAGCAGTAATCCCATTACTGCACCAGGATTTAAACCGCTGGCTAGAAATACCGCAGCAAGTCCGTAACCCATTCCCCAGACATTTAATGGTCCGCGGTACAAAGCAAGCGGTGCAGCGATGGTAAATATTAATATGTATGCAAAAGCGTTTGTTGGAACAATTTGTAACATCAAAGGACGAAGAAGATTTAAAACAGGCCAACCGTCTGGATAGTCTGGAAGTTTTACACCGGGACCCATAATTGCATTAAGCAGCATACCAATTCCAAACATCAGCGCAACAGCGGGCATTACAAGTCCGCCACCTTCAAAGATAGAACGCACAAATAAATTTAATCTTCCTTTCTGATAAGTTGAAACAAAGCAATAAACTAATCCAACTATAAACGCTGCTATAAAATCAATATTAAAAATTAATATAAGGAAGAGGGGAATAACCGGAGTGAAATATGCGCTCCAGTGTACTTCATTTGATTTCTTTATAAAAAGTCTTATCAAGTTAAGAAGAAAAAGAAAAACTATTCCTCCGCCTATTAGCCATTTAAGTCCAAGCCAAATCAATGATAAAGTATCTATAACTTTAACTTGCCAATATGAATCCAGCAAATAGAAGTAAGATAAAAAAACCGAGGCAACAACCAATACAACAACAACACTTCTAACAATTATTTTTTTAAGATCAAGATCATGTCCATCTTTGTAAAGCTGAATAGTAATATAAATTAATGCTGCAACGAAGGTCATTCCAAACATTGTTAAAGCGAAAGGACGAATCTGATCGACAGTTAAACCCATTACACTAACATAAACAGCCCAGTTGCCAACATTAAGTGTTCCACCAATACTTAAACCAATAAGAAAGATTCCTACAATAGTCATCGGACCAATTCCAACCGAAGCCATAATTGGAAGAACTATAGTTGCAACCATTATGATAGCTCCAAGTCCACCAAGAGTTGTAAAGAGAAGAGTAATAAGCACAAGCATAATAACTGCAATTATCCACGGGTTATCACCAGAAAGTTCAGCACCTTTTTTTATAAAACTTTCTGCAACACCTGTCTTTTGAAGAATAACACTTAGCATGCTACCGAACATTGCAACGGTATAAGCATTATAGAGTTTTAGAGAACCTTGCCCAATAACATATTGAATTATATCAGGAATTTTTACACCTCCAATTAGAGCAATTAGAAACGCCATTATAGGGAGAGCAATTAATGCCGGAATCTTTCGTAAAAACATTGATATTGCCATCACAAGGAAGACAACAAAGAAAAGAATAAGCTGCAAAATTTCCATAATTGAATTATTACTTTAGATGAGTATAAAAACCTGGACAAAATTAGCAACTTTTAATAATAAATGAAAATGGAAATTAAGTTTGGAAAGTCTCGTTTATTGTTTGATGCCAACTTGATGGATAGAAAAAACCATTCAGCAATTAATAAATGCAACAACTAAGCAACAGTCGAAAATCCTCTCCTCTTATCAATGGTACTGGTAACTTTATTATAAATAACCAATGCAATGGCGGCTGTTACACCAATTGCAGCAAAATAAAACCAAATGTAGTAAGAATGATCATAAGCTGTCTTTAATTGTTCAGGAGAAAGAGTATTGGGGTCTGGTGCATAAGCGGTTAATAAATATCCGGAAATTCCAAAGCCAAGAATTGATGAAAAGAACGAATGAAGATGGCTGAAACCTAAGTATAATCCTTCCTCTCCTTTTGGAGCCTGAAGAGAAAAGAATTCCAAGTAACGCGGTGAAATAAAGCATTCCGCTAATCCCTGGAAAACTATTCCTATAATCATCATTATTGTAATTGGATGTGCAGTGAATATTCCAAACACGGAAACCTGCGTACCTGCAACCGATTCCAATAAATAACTGGAAGCCATCATCAATGCAGAAAAGGGCATTAAGAACATTCCCACCGTCATAGAAGTAATTGCTTTTACCTTGCTCATCAATGAAGTAATAAGCACAACTGTTGTCATCACAATAAACGGATTAACATTTGCTATCCATTCCGGGGAGGCATGCTCTCCGATTGTTCTTAAAACATATTTTGGCATTGTTGCGTAAAGCTGGTATTGAATAATCCAGAACCCGGTTATAATTAGAATTAATGTTAACAACCTTCCATTTTTTAATACGCGAACGAATCCATCTAACACTTGCTTTATTGATTTACCCTCGCCATGAATATCAACATTCTTATAAAAAATTACCACTACAATCAAAGCGATGAAGGTCATACATGCAGAATAAAAATTAATTGATTCAATGCCCCATTCCAATCGTAACGGATAAGCAAAAGTTTTTCCAAGAAATGACCCCACGTTTACCATACCGTAAAAGATAGAATAACCACGCGCACGGTTTTGTTCTGAAGTTGTTTTGGCAACAGTACCGGTAATTATGGATTTAATAAACGAACCACCAAACATTAGAATTACTAATGCAGGTAAAACTGTTGGTTTATAGGGAAGTGCACCTAAAGTAAAATAACCAATGGTTAACAGAGAGAATGCAAGTATAATTGCTTTTCTAAATCCAATCTTATCAGCAAATGCACCTGTGAACATCGGAAGAAAATATAACCCGGCTGAAAAAACTCCGCCAATCCAAGCAGCCCAAATATCATTATAACCAACTATGCGCGTAAGGTATAATGTAATTGCTATGAAAACTGCATAGTAAGCTGAACGCTCGAATAACTCAACAATGTTAGAAGTCCAGAATGCTCGTGGAAATTTCCAACTTAATTTATATTCCTTTTGCATGGTTTGGTTGTCTCTGTTTTCGTATATATTTTTGAAGGGCAAATATACAAAACAATTCATTAAATCTATTTAATTTGATAAATAAAAACGGCTCTCATTTCAAATCTGCACTTCTGGCAGTTTTCGTTACTTTCCTCTGGTCAACTTCTTGGGTACTAATTAAAATTGGATTGAAAAATATTCCGGCTATAACTTTTGCAGGATTAAGATACACAATTGCTTTTGTTTGCCTTGTTCCGGTATTCGTCTTTTCAAAAAATTTTAAGGGCGAGATTGGAAAAATTAATCTAAATGATTTTTTCAAAATATTTTTACTTGGAATTCTATTTTATTTTATCACTCAAGGTTCACAATTCCTTGGACTATTTTATCTTCCCTCAGTTACGGTTACCTTAATGCTAAACTTTACCACTATTATTGTAGCTGCAATTGGAATCTTATTTTTAGGTGAAAAGCCTTCATTGGTTCAGTGGATTGGAATAATTTTATTTACAATTGGTGCAGTAATTTATTTTATTCCAGTCAGCTTTCCTCAAAGTGAGTGGATTGGATTATTAATAGTCTTAATTGGAGTTTTTGCAAATGCATTATCATCAGTTCTGGGAAGAAGTCTTAATAGAAAGGGGAATCTTCGTCCGCTTACAATAACCGTCTTAAGTATGGGTGTTGGGGCAATATTGCTATTGATTACAGGAATATCATTACAGGGATTTCCAGCTTTAGGTTTGAATTCCTGGTTAATAATAATATGGCTGGCGATAATTAATACGGCAATTGCATTTACAATCTGGAATCATACATTACGAACACTCACCGCAGCAGAATCAAGTATAATTAACAATACGATGCTAATACAAATTGCAATTCTTGCCTGGATTTTCCTGGGAGAAACTTTGGATACGAAAGAAATAGTCGGACTAATCTTTGCTGCTTGTGGAGCATTTGCTGTGCAGATAAAGAGGAAATAAATTTATTTAATGCCAGATAAAAAATCTCACAAATTAATCATGATATAAGCGAATCCAGTTTAATAAAAGCTTTATCATCAATATTATAGATTTTATTTATTTCCCGAACAAGATCCTCAAGGTCAATTCCAGTTCTATTTGAAAAAATAACTACTGAATATTTTTTAGATGGAACAGTAAATACAATTGATCTGAATCCACCGTTTGAACCTGTATGATAAACGACTTTACTATCAGCGGAACCACCGATAAACCAACCAAATCCATAAGAAATTTTCCGTAAAATATCAATTGGAAACTGAGTTGATCGTGCTTCTTTTACTAAAGATGGATTTAACACTCTCCCTTTTAAAATTGCCATTAACCATTTAAGATAATCATCAATGGAAGTATAAATCCCGCCATCGCCCATTGTGGAAAAGAACAAACTCTCCTTAGCGTCAGAAATCTTAAAACTATCTTTTTCAAATTCATAACCAATAGCCCGATCTGAAATATTAAATTCGGGTTTTATTACAGCACTCTTTTTCATTTTTAATGGATTAAAAATGTTCTCAAGAATAAAATCAGGGTAAGTTTTTCTGGAGACGTTTTCAATAATTAATGCAAGCAGGCAAAATGCTGTGTTGCTATAACGATATTTAGATCCAGCGGGGAAATAACTTGAATCGACAGATTTTACAGCTCTCAATACATCCTTGTCCCAGAACTCTTTGTATTGTTTTTTATCAACAAAAGAATAATGATCGACTATTCCAGAACTATGCGTTAACAAGTGGCGAATGGTTACAGAACCAGCTACTTTGGAATTAAAATCCGGGAAATACTTATTTAATTTATCATCCAAGGATAATTTATTATGACTTTGTAATTTTAGAATACAATAAGCAGTAAACTGTTTAGTCAGCGAGCAGATATTAAAATTTGTTGATGAGCGAATGACTTTCTTTGATTCAAGGTTAGTAACTCCATATCCTTTCCTAAAAATAACTTTTCCATTCTTAACTATCGCTATCGCCGCTCCGGGTTCATTAGAATGGTAGATGGAGGACATTAGAGAATCCAGATGATTGTTTTCTTTTTGCGCAAAAACTTGTGTGATCATAAATAATAAAATAAATATTGAAATGAACTGTTTCATATTTGTATTCCTATTTTGGTATACCCAGCAAAATCACCAATAGAGAATAAGAAAATATTCTAGAAAATTAAGGGTCACTTTGGTTTTTTTTATTAAACACATTTTTCTAGTTAGTCTATTTTCTCCAGCTTTCAAAACATAAAAATGCCATCCCAGATGAGATGGCATTTATAAATTTAAGAGTGGTTCTAAGTACTTTCCACCTGGAGATGCCATTGCCACAATATCATCTTAAAACTTTTGGCCAGGTCATATGTGGCTTAAGTGTCTCTAAGTGGCAAGCAATAACAATACTAAAATAAATTTTACAACCAGCTTTATTATAAAAAAGTAATTCTTATTCTTCTCAAATACTATTTTACCTCAACAATTGTAATTGCAAACGGTTTTGCCATTTCGTATGCAATAGGAACTACTTCTTTCCCCTGACCATAATCCCAAAACTTATTTTCCGGACAGTTTCTTCTAAAGCCAACGGTATGTAAAATATATAACTGCCAACCAGGTTTAGCATTAGATAACCAAAGTCCTACATCAGTTTTCATATCGTTGCCTTCGGTATCTTCCCAATCTACACCGGAACCATTCCATTCCCTAATACCACTTGTTGTATTGTACGTCATAAAACATAAAGGATTATTTGCGTGCAACATTTCTTCCGGATTGGAAGGCCATTTTGTAAATAGTACATTTCCAGCAAAATTGTGGCTTGAATAAATTTTCCAGTAAACTAGTTCTTCGGTCTTCTTGCTGAACTCTTTATGTTTCAAATTAAATTCTTTCAACAGATCGTTATATGTTTTACCCTTGGGACAAAAAGCTCTAAGATTAATAGTCCCACCAGCTTCAACATAGAATTTTCCGTTTGTAAATTCAAATTGAGATGGATTATAGGTTGAAAAAGATGGATAACCTGCTTTAGATACACAGATTGAACCCCAGCCAAAAGCAGTTATATAACCCTTATCGAAATCATCTGCAAAAGTGAATGCAAGAAATGATGAAACTGCAAATAAAATAATTGCAATTAAAGATTGTTTGTTTTTCATATTTGTTCCTTTTGTATAATTGAAAAAAGCAATAAACAAGTAATTAGTTTTTTCATTGCAGTGCTGTCTAAAAATGGAAGATTTACTCAATATTAGAAACTTCATCGTACCTCTCAAAAGTTTGATGTTGAATATCAAACAATTATAAAACTTGGCAATAATGTTAAAAATTTAATACTTAAAGTCAATCAAATTCTAACCATAAAAAAAGTGTGACTTGATCTAAAATTCATTTGGAATCGAGATTGAGTAGCTTTTCAAAAACCTTTTACAAATTTAAATAAAGAAGGGTATGACACAAATATGGGAGTACCTGCTAAATAATTTTTAGTTAATTTTAATTCAGCTTCTTAAAAATTTTAGTGGCATGATAAAGATTAGCTTAAAAATTGTTTATTAAGAAACATGTATGGTCAATTTAGTTTTTGTTTGATTTATAATTTGAGATTGAATAATTCTAAAAAGAAATTTTTGATTGCTAATAATACATTTGAACGCATATGAATTTCAGTTTCATATAAATATCTCTTTTTAAAAACATTTACCAAATATCTTGGAGGTTGCTGTGAAGTCATTTATCGCCGCTCTCTGTTTATTTCTGGTTTTCTTAACTATTACTATAAGCGCACAAAAAGGTCCTACGCTAAGTACCATCACAACAAAAATATTAAGTTTTGTTGATGAAGACGGAAGATGGTATCCTCAGGAAGGTTGGAGTTGTAAAGGACTTTCAAGTGGGGAAGAATTGAAAACTACAATACTGGATAAATCCGGAAAAGCTGTTGCTTTTGCCATTTGGGATTTTAATGCAAATTCTGATGGTGATTGGGCTAAAATTACCGGATGTAAAAAATTTAGTCCCAAAGGTCATCCTCAGAGTGATTACCCCAATCTTCCCAAAATTGCTCCCGGGAATTATAAACTGCAGATTTCAGCAGGCGGAAAAACCATATGGGAAACAGATTTTGAACTTACTATGCTCAGATATTTAGAAAGAGACCATTATAATTGTACGGGTCCATGGAAAACAGTGGCTTATTTCTACAGTGGCGAAGGCTCGGATGGGGGAATTATTAATTTCTATTTCGAAGGACCCTCTGATTATAAATGGTTTTGGGAATCGAGTGCTGAATATGAAAGAAGTTGTGAGCTGAAGGCTGAGATCTTAAAAAATGGAGAAGTTTTAATGACAGAAGGTCAAGATGAAGGGGGTAAATTTAAAACATATCCCGGTCATTGCTCGAAATATGGTAAAAGAATTGGTTACCACCAGGAGTACCAGCAAAAAGTTTTAGCTACTGATGGAAATTATGATGTAATTGTTTATGCAAGTGATCAATATAAAAATAATTGGTCCCCAATTGTTAACCTTACTTTTACTGTAAAAAGTGGTAAAGTAGCAATTAATGAATCTCTGTCGGGTGAAAGCGCAAATCCTTTGCACAGGTACATTACATCAAGTTCACAATACCAGGAAAATGCAGTTAAGAATACGGTACCAAACTTTCGTACGAATTAGTTAAATCTTATTCGGCATTAGTTCTGCTTCAATTACATAAATTGAATAAACATTTTAAATGGCGGTGAAAAATCTTTCCCGCCATTTTATTATTTTTAAAACGCACAAAATTTTTTATTCTAAATTAAATTAGGGATTGCTATGAAAAAATTTTCCAGTATTATTTTGCTTCTGTTTTTTATGATTGGCTTTTTCTCCTGCAAATCAGAAAGTACAGATCCGGAAATACCAAAGTATGATGTTGAATATAAAACAAGCGGTATTGTTAATAATATCTCAGAAATAAAATATCTTAATTATAACGGAGATACGCTTACAGCAAAAAATGTTGCTGCAAGCTGGAGTTATAAATGGACTCAGAAAGGGGTAAGCGGCAATAAAACATTTTTAAAAGTTACTTTAAACAATGAAACGGGGTTTGTTGTTTTAACTATCCTTTCAGATAATAAGGAACTGATACGGGATACACTAACCGCATATCCATCAGGAACAGCAACTTTATCGCGTGGAATTACTATTCCGTAACGTAAAATTATTTTGCTTCAATCGGCGGTGTTCCTTTTATATAATTTACAAGCTGTTCAATTACGAATTCTTTTTCATCAATAATTGCTTTCACTACATCGCCAATTGAAAGAATTCCAATCAACTTGTTATTCTCCATAACGGGTAAATGGCGAACTCTCTTATTAGTCATTTATGCTGTGCATTCTGCTACGGTATGATCCGAAGTAACATAAATAACATTCTCGGACATAATTTCATCTACGGTCATTTCTATAGTTGACTTGCCCAGCAAGATGACTTTCCTTGCGTAATCCAGTTCCGAAAGAATGCCAACAATAACATCACTTTCAGATACATTCAATGCGCTAATATCTTTTTCCGCCATCATCGGTTTAAGTATTACACTTCCCACCGCAAAACCATATAATGAATCTACAAAGAAAATAGAATTAAGAAAATATTTACTTGAGTCTTTTTCACTAATAACTTTCCAATTTTCTTCAACATCAAGTGTTTAATTATCTTGCTGGAATCACCAACTGCAAAGCAATAATACTGTTACAATAATATTAATCTTCATCTGCTATTTAAGTAAGCACATTTTTTTAGAAATTTTTATTCCATCAGATTTCAAAACATAAAAGTAGAAACCACTTGATAAATTATATTTCGAAGCATTAAATTCAACTTCAAAATTTCCAGCAGTCCCGCCAAGCGGGATTTCTTTGTTAACAAGTGTTGCTACTTCCTTTCCAAGAACATCAAACACTTTCAAAGTGACGAATGAAAGGGACGAGGGAACAGTGTACTTAATTTTTGTACTTGGATTAAATGGGTTGGGGTAGTTTTGTGATAAAGAAAACTGAGTTGGAATTGTATTCTCATTTTCTACACCAACAGCACCAGCTTGAATTGACAAATTATCCATTGCCCAACCCCAGCCAACTATATATGGATCTGAGAACATCCTTAACCTGATTAATATTTTATCTCCTCCATTAAATTTGTTTAATAGATTAATTTTATGATGAACGAAGTTCGATGAATTTGGAGTTAAATTAGAATTCCAGATATTTTGCCAATTTGGATTGAATCTACAATCGTAACCATCTTCTATGGGAAGCCAGTCTAATCCATCTTTGCTGCCTTCTATTACCACATAATCATAAAATTGAGTTTCCCCAAATACCGATCCTGTTTCTCCAGGTTCAACAATAGCAATATCGTCATATTCAATAAAAGCATTTGAATTGGCTACAGTAATTGGTACCAATAAAGTATAGTAATAATCAACCTGAGTATTGTACGGATGTAAACTATGAATTGCTGAAGATTGAAAACCTGGTAGTGTCGTAATGTTAAAATCATTACCGAAAAAATCCTGTGAATTAGAATTAAAATCATTTACATACGATACAACCGGTTGTTTATAGTCATAAATCATTACATACTTTTTAAAGGTGTGATAGGGTTTTTCATTTTTATAAGAAGCAATCTGAACTGAAATAATTCCGGGTAGTAAACCTGGGAATTTAACTACAGTATCCGCAACAGATGTATTCAATATTTTTATCTTTTTAGTTCCATTTATAAAAACCAGGGTAGAATCATACACAGACCGCAACTTTACCGCACAATTTAAAACTCCGTTTAAATCTTCAACTGTATTTACCAGCAAAGGTGATAAAGTAACAACAGGTGGTTTATATCCATTAAGTTCATTAAGAGTAACAGAAAAAATACCTCGTCCATGTGTTGCAAGTATAACCTGATCATCAACAATTTTCATATCCCAAATACAAACTGCAGGTAATCCATTATTAGTGTAATGCCAGCTTATACCATTATCAGTCGATTCAAATAATCCAATTTCAGTTCCAGCCCAAATTATATTTGTATTAAATGGCATAACAACAACACAATAAGTTACAACATTCGGAAATCCATTAGTACTAACTGATCCAGAACCAAAGCCAGTAATATCTTGCCATGATTGTCCAAGGTTTGTTGTTCTTAGAATTTTGGGTGCATCAGCAATACCAAAAGTTAAATAAGCAGTATTTGCATCGGTAGGGTGTGTATCTATACCAGCAATATTTCCTAATGTTACACCGGAATATGGGCTTACTAAATTAAAAACTATTCCTCCATCCTTAGAAAGAACGAGGTTGCTACTTTCCTTTGAATAAAATGTTCCCGCCCAAATAATTCCTGGGTCTGTAATTGAAATAGCAATCGGAGTTGAAAGCCCATTAAATGCCCAGTCACTTTGCTTAACCCCGCATTTAAACCAATTCTGTCCAAAGTTCTCGGATCGCCAAACACCAGAAGCACCGGTTGTATAAATTATATCGGGATCAGTATTGGAATTTGCAATTTTAGAAATAAAACATCCCGAGTCTGATCCAGCAACACCTAATCCATTAGTTGCAACAGTCCAATTATGTCCACCATCTGAACTGCGTCGAATATTATTGTATTGAGAAGAACCTACGAGCAAATTAGAATTATTATAATTCCAAATTGCATCAAAACCATCACCTCCAATAACTAATCTATACGCAGTTGATTTGTCTGCATTTACATTAGCAGGTGATTGGTAGGTGCCATTATCCTGTGTTCCACCGATGTATTCACTTGCTGAAGGTTTTTTATCAGCACCGTAAAATTGTGTAGTATTATAACCACCAGAAAGCGCTTCGCGCCAGGTAGTGCCACCATTTGTTGATAATGCAACTCCACCATCATTTCCATTTAAAATCCAAAAACTTTGTGTTGGGGCATCCTTTGGAATCATAACCAGATTATGATGATCGACATGAACATATGGTTTTTGGTAATATCCATAACCATCTGTTACATTAAAGAAATCTGCCAAAGGCGGTAATAGAGTAGTACCATAATTAATTCTTAAAGTAGAGGTTGGTAAATTATCTGGATTCCAAACAGTACCAAATGGTTTATATGGATGAATAGCATAAATATTTTTATATATTATTCCGTTAGTTAAAGCAACTTGCGGATCTGCAGCATCGGCATTGTATAGTATAGAATGTATAGCAATATATTCCTTGGATTGATTTGCTGATTTTAAGTCAAACTTGCCATCGTTTAGATTATCTCTAAAAGAAACCATTAATTGTTTATTATTAGTTATATCCCAAACCTGAAAAGGAACGACTACAAAGTCTTTATATTCATAACCACCATTTGCTGCAACCACAAATCGATGAGCTTTTTGAGAAACTCCAATTCCAAATCTCACTTCAACGGAAACATAATCGCTTTGAGTTAATTGGAATCCGCTTGAATCGAATTGACTGGAATTGAAAAAATCTTTACCAATTCCAACACCTGTATTATTAAAGCATCCTATCCAGTTAGTAAAAGATATAAATGAAGCTAAGTTTTCCTGATCAACACTAGTAATACCCAAAGCCGTTTGAGAAGGGGCTACCTCAGCCTTCCAAACATCAATGCCGGCAAAAAACACTACACCTTTTTTATAAGGATGCACAGCAATTGTGTTATCATACCAACCTTGCCCATTTAGCCAATCTTTACTAGTGCCATCTTTAACATAAACAGTTTGCCAATTCTGTGCAGCGTCAGTTGAAATGAATAATGCAGATGAATCAGCTGATTCTGCGCTTGCATAAATGTAGTTTGGATCGGTAGGTGAAACTGCAATTTCTACTCTGCCTCCAACTTTTAAACCTTCACTGGAATTTTGCCATGTTAATCCTCCATCAGTGGATTTAACTACTCCTTTACCATAAATTGCTGCATACAAAATTAAAAAATTATTCGGATCTGCTTTTAAATCCTGCACTCTTGATGTAGATTGATACACTCGTGTCCAAGTTGCCCCGCCATCCGTTGATCTGTAAATACTTGGTGGATTTACAGAACCATTCGGACCTTCATTAGTGCATGCCAAAACAACATCAGGATTTGTAGGATCGATTGCCATTCTATTAACACAATAAAAATCAAAGTTTGCAGTAGATAAAAGTTGATTCCAACTATTTCCATGATCTGTAGATTTAAAAATTCCACTTCCATTTACTGCGTCGGCATTGTAAAAACCTTCGCCAGTTCCGCAGAAAATTATATCGGGATTAGATGGGGATTGAATTAAAACAGTTGTTCCAAGGTTGGGTAAATCTACAGTTTTATTTTCCCAATGAAAACCTTTATCGGTAGTTTTCCAAATTCCACCGCCAACTGATCCTGCGAACCAGGTATTACCGGAAGGATCTGATACATCTACAATCAAACCTCTTGTTCTACCGCTTACATTTCCGGGACCTCTATCAATCCAACTGAGAACATTGGTGGCTTTGGTAAGTTTTTTTTGTTGTATCGATTTAGCAACTTCCTCATAAATATAATTAGGGCGGTAACCAGGTTTAGTTTCACCGCTTCTTGTCATCAAGGATCTTTTATATTCTACAAACTTATTTGGTGAATCGTTTTTCACAAAACCTTTTATCACCTTCTTCTTCTCAGAAAATAAATTTTCTCTTTTAATATTGTTTTTCTTTTTAGTCAAATTTTGATTATCAGATTGCGAAAAAAGTTGATCATTATTATTAAGCATCATTTTTTGGCAAAATGATTCCGAATTAAAAATCAAGCAGCTAATAAAAAACAATGTGATTGTTTTTGTAAAGTTGAACATATAAGTACCTCTGTAATTTATATATTAAGTTTAGTTATTATTATTACCGTTTAGTCTTTTTCTTTTGCCGAAGATCGTAAATGTATCCTTTAGAATTATTTTTAGCATCAGTTGATACCATTTCGGGAGTTATAATCACTTCTACCTGGTAACTATTTTTCCATACTACCATGGAATTGGGTCTATTGTCCTCTAAGATTATCTTATTGTTTGATAAATCATAAACAAAAAATTTCAATAACGGAAAAGGATTTTGGGCAGTAGGTTTTTTTTGATTGATTATTAGAACAAAACTACTATCTGAGTTAAATGAAAACTGAAAATCTGTACCAAATTTCTTTTCGGCAATATTTTTAAAATCATCTTTGTTTGGAGGCGGGGCTGGCTTAATGCAAGCACAATGAATAGCCAAAAAGGAAATAGTTATAAATACAAATATTGTTCTCAATGTAAAATGATTTTATGGTTTTTTTATTATCACAAAAATATTTATATTAATGTAATTAAATATTTGTTTAAACATGAGTTCTTTTACTAAATTTTAATGAATTTTTTCTTGCTTATAAATTATTTCATCAGTATAAGCTTCTTAGTTTGACTAAAATTTCCTGCTTTTAATTGATAAAAATAAATTCCGCTGGAAAGATTGCCACCATTAAATTCTACTTCATAATTTCCTGCAATCCCGCTAAGCGGGATTTCCTCGTTAACCAGTGTGGCTACTTCGTTTCCAAGAATATCATAAACTTTCAAACTTACAAATCCGAATTTCGAATTCCAAAAACTTATTTTTGTTGTTGGATTGAATGGGTTGGGGAAGTTTTGGAAGAGTATGAATTGATTCGGTAGTTGTTCCACATGATTCTCAATTTGTGCAGCTACATCTTTTGCTTTATAAAGAATAAGTCCGGAATCCCCAACACCAAATCCACGTGATTCATTAAAGAAGTAAATTGCATTAATATTTTTTGTAGTTGGTACAATTTCTTTAGTCCAGGAACCACCACTATCGGAGGATTTGAAAATCAGTCCATTGTTTCCACAAACATAAACGACCTTTTGAGATGGAGCGGATATACCGAAAAATACACCATCCCCAATTATTTCAGAGGAAACTGATAGCCAGACTGAATCACTCATTTCATTGCGCAGAACAGTTGGCGCTGCACGTAAATCTCCTTGAACACCAACAATATATCCCGGACCACTACCAGAAGAAAATTCCCCATCAAATGCTTCTGAACCTAAGCCATGAAAGAAAGTTGCAATCTCTTCCCAATTACCAGACGGGAATTCCATTTTGCGATATAGGGAATTAGAAGTAAGAGCATAGATTGGTAAGGATTGTATATATGGTCCACGCCACGAGAAAATAGAACGAATAGGAGAGTTGCTTATTTTTTCTGATGCCCAGGTTTTACCGCTATCTAGCGAATGACAGATCCAGCCGGAGTCTGCACCAATATAAATGTTGCCGGGTGCAAGATATAGTTGAGAAATATAATTTTGAAAATAGGGAGCAGAATGCCATAACCAGGTTCTGCCACCGTCTGATGTGATTCTTATTCCTCCATCACCTGTTGCAATTCCACAAGAAGTATCAAGAAATGAAACGCCATTCCATGGTACAGTTGAAGAAAGCATTATAGTTAAGTTCTTCCATGATTTTCCTGCATCGCTGGTCCTAAGTATAGAGCGACCTTTTCCTACTGCAATAGCAGTAAGTGAATCGATCATAATTACATCGGTAAGTTTTTCATCAGTTCCACTACTTTGTTTAATCCATTGAGCGTTTATTGTTATTTGATAATATGATATTAGAAATAAAATTATTATTACTCTTTTCATCATTTGCTCCTATTTAATCAAACACATTTTTCTCACTAATCTGGTTTCTCCTGCTTTCAAAACATAAAAATAAATCCCGCTTGATAGATTGCTGCCTCCGACATTGGCGGAAAACTCCACTTCATAATTTCCAGCGGGTTTTTCTTCGTTCAAAAGAGTTGCGATTTCGTTACCAAGAATATCAAATACTTTAAGAGTTACCCTCACCTGTCCTTCGGACATCCTCTCCCTTGGGGAGAGGACTGAGGTGAGGGCTGGAATAGTAAATTTTATATTTGTACTTGGATTAAAAGGATTAGGGTAGTTTTGTTCCAATTTATTTTCATTGAGATTTATATTGGGACTCATCTCTTTTGAAATTGTAACTTCGAGTTCATTAGAGTAAAAGGCAGTTCCATTGAAATCAGTTTGCCTTAACCGGTATTTATAATTACCAGGCGTAATATTTTTATCATTAAAAAAGTAATATGCTTTTTCTGTTGATGTTCCTTTACCTTTTACAAAACCTATTTCATTCCAGATTAAAGTGGATGGTGAGTTTCCCTTTTTCTCCACATAAAATCCCGAATTATTTATTTCTGTTGATGTCTGCCAATTTATATTAACTTCACCGTTATTAAATTCTGCAATAAAAGAACAAAGTTCAACCGGTATAGGCTGCCAGTACCAGAAAGGTCCTGTACTCATTCTATCAACCGATTTTCTTTGAATTGGAAAGGATGAGTATTCGTCACAACCAACATCTTTATTGTTATCTCTAACTTGTCCGTCAAAATCATCAGTAATAAAAGGATATGAACCAACTGAAGCATTTATTGCCGGACTTATCGAAGTCAATCTCCATAAAAAATCCGGATAGGATGACTGCAATTTGGGATCAATTGAGTCTATTCCAGTAGATGGTTGCATCCCGATCGGACTTCCAAACATAATATTTTTTGTCCAGCTCAGGTTTATAGGTTCTATCCTGGTTATAATAAAAGGATTCTGCTCGTCAAGGTAACTTCTGTAGATAACATTATTAGCAATGATGCAATCTTTTGGAGGTTGAGGAATAAGAGATGGATCCGACAAGTAAGGATTTCCAATATCAAAGTTGAGTTGATTATTTACAAAAGTGTTATGAACTATTTGTACATTCTTTGGTTGAGGAAAACTTCCGGACGAGGGAAAAGTGAAATCACCGCTCAGGAGATAAATTGCCGGTTTCTGTTGTAGCGACTCAAAATAGTTATTGTAAATTTTATGGTCTTCGCTCAAAATAATTATTCCGCCGGAAATATTATGTTGTCCGAAAAAATAATTACTTTCTACTATTGCTCTTTTCCCCCAGCGCAACGAAATAAATCCCGCACATCTGGTAAACACATTGTAATGATAAATATTATCATCAGATTTATTTGAAATGATTTCATCTTCTCCGTTACAATCCTCAAAATAATTATATTCGATAATATTATTATTGCCATAAGGAGAACCCGCTACACCTACCATAATTATATCTGCTCCGTTAACCAGTACCCCACCAATAATATTCGGGGAACGGTAACCAAAGTAATTAGAATCTACTTTATTCCCGAAATCACCTTCGTTTGCATCAATAACCATAAGGTTGCCAAAGTGTCTCTTATTTTTAAAGCAACAGTGATCAATCCTGTTATTGTTACCCCTTAATACTGCCCAGAAATTGTGAATGGAACTATCCGGAGGATTAAAATTATCAATTGCACAATTGGTTAACCTAAGGTGATTTCCGGTAACCCAGATTCCATTAATAGTATCCTTTATGCCTACCTCAATTATTTTGTCATAAGGATTGTCAGGAATTATATATCCATCTGTAAAATATAAACCATCTACTGTTATATACTCGCCGGTAAAAAAGAATTTTGATTGACCTGTAAAGATTGCTCTGCCCGGCGTTTCAGCACGTATAATTATTGGTTTCTGCTCATTCCCCTTTGCTTTAAAATATATTTTCTGATTTATCCAAAAACCGTTGGATAAAATAATTGTATCGCCTGGCTGAACGCTTTTCATTAACAAATGAATATCTGCAGCGGATGATACCCGGTACGTTGAACCTGCTGCTTCTGAAAAAATAATCAATAATAAAAAGAAAATTTTTCTCATAACACATCCCGAAAAAAATTATCTTAACAGAATCATTTTCTTAGTTTGATTAAATCCTGATGAGGTTGTAATTCTGTAGAAATATATTCCGCTTGGAAGTGAAGAACCGGAGAATTCAACTTCATAACTTCCGGCAGTCCCGCCAAGCGGGATTTCTTCGTTAACCAGTGTGGCTACTTCGTTTCCAAGAATATCATATACTTTCAAACTTACAAATCCGAATTTCGAATTCCGAAAACCTATTTTTGTTGTTGGATTGAATGGATTTGGGAAGTTTTGTTCTAATTTAAAATTTTCTACAACCTTAAATTCTTCCTTAGGAACTGCAGTAATTTCTGAAGTTTGCCAAACCAAGCAGGATGGATAATTTTTATTAAAGTAAACATAATTGTTAGCAATCAGAGTATCACCGGGAACATAAAGTGAATCCCCATTATTAAGATTAATATCAAAATGAGGATAAATTGAAGAACTGATTACTATCCTTAATTTATGGCCTGGTTTAATTGTTAATGCAATATTTTGAAGCTGAATTTCGACTGGATAAATTTTGCCGGGGATCATTAGAGAGTCTGAAGAATATGAACTTCTGAAACGCATTCTTCTTATACCTTGCGTTATTATTATCGATCTGTTATCAGGATAAACATCGCATAGCCTCAAAGCAAAGTCGGTATCTTTTCTATTTGATGAAATAAAAAGTTTAAGAATAGCATTACCATTTATTTTTATCTGATGACTTAAAGACTCGGTGGAAAAAATTAATACATCATTCCGGATTTCAATTGAATTGCTTATGTCAATTGGACCGTCAGGCAAATCAGTAATAAAAGGATTAAACCTGGCTCCTCCAATAGCCGGCGAAGGATCTTTTGGATCATAGTAAAATGAATCCGAGCTTATTTCAGAGAATGGTTTGTTAAATGAAAGTAGATTTCCTTCGCAAAGAAATAAAGTATCTGTCGTGGTTGAAATACTATTCCACCCGTTGGTTGAATGCCATTCATCTTCTCCAAGCTGATAATAAATTATTGTGGAATTTTTATCATAACTATTTGATTCATTTCTTAAATAATAATTAAAAAACTGCATTGCAATAGAATCAGGGTACCCGAAAGCATTAGGATACTCAATTTCACCCTGTTGAAGTTTACCAATACCTGAATGAAGCCAGGGACCGATAAGAAATTTATGTTTAAAGAGTACAGTTACATCACTTCTTTCATAAAGATCGTTAAAAGCCCGGATTACTTCATCTGGAAAATGATCAAACCAGCCGCCAATCATAAGAACAGGTATGGAAATTTCCTCTGGATAATCAGAACTTGATTCAATGACGTTCCAATAAAAATCTTTTTTAGGATGTGCAAGAATTTCTTCGGTGGAAAGGAATCCCAGTTTTGCCAGCGATTCTACGTGTTCTTTCCTGTAATCACCACCATAGTAATAGTTATTGTAAGATGTTTTATAATCCTTAACAAGAGGAACAGCGCAAATAAGATGTGGCGGATGATGTCTTGCAGTCTGAAATTGAATTAAACCTAAAGCGGAAGCCCCGTAAGTTCCAATTTTTCCATTACACCATTTTTGATTTGCAATCCATTCAATAGCGTCATAACCATCCAATCCTCTATCATATCCATCAATTTTAGCAAGTATTGATCCGTAAAATCCCCGCCAATCCATTATAACATAATTGTAATTAATACTATCGAAAGGAAAAGTAACTCCGCCGGACTGTGGCAGATGAATATTTGTACGATAAAGATTCTTATTGTAAGGAGTTTGAATAAAAATAACTGGTTTAGCAATATTTGTATCTAAAGAGTAAAGATCGGCAGCAAGTGATTTTTTAAAAGGAAAATTTACGCGCGTGGGAATCGATAACGGTATAAAACTATAAACTTGCTGCGCAATTGAATTACCTTCATAAACTGTAATGGAAAAGAACAATAAAAAAAATATTTTCTTCATTTTTTTTTACTTTAGAATGCACATTTTCTTTGAAATCCTTAGATCATCATAATTTAGAACATAAAAATAAATTCCGCTTGAAAGGTTACTTCCATCAAACTCCACTTCATAATTTCCTGTAGTCCCGCTAAGCGGGATTTCTTCGTTAACAAGCGTGGCTACTTCATTGCCGAGAATGTCATATACTTTCAAACTCACAAATTCAAAATTTGCAATCTGAAATTTGATTTTTGTTGTTGGATTGAATGGATTGGGGAAGTTTTGGCTTAATTGAAAAGTAATTTTGGATGTTTTTTCTTCGTCTCTCAAAATACCACTTATTTTATCTGGTAAATAAATTGTAATTCCATCTCTCGTTAATACAAAAAGAAGATCATCATTAAATAAAATATGTTCAGGTGGAAAATCTAATATGATACCACCTTCAATTAGTTTTGGTTCAGCAGGATTAGTGAAATCGTACTTAAGTATTCTAGAACCGAAATCGTATGATATTAAAGCATATAATATTTTCTTGGCAATATCTAACGAAACGGATTTAATGTTTGCAAACCAGAGTGGCGATATTTCACTAATAAATTGCAAGTTATAAGGTTCAAAGATTTGCGTACCATTAATTTGCACAAGAAATAAAAGAGAATCTAAACATAGCAACTCATTAGGTTCGTTTGAAACTACGTAATCATATTTAAATATTTCGGTAAAATTTTTATTTGAGTATTGGAAAGCATATAGCGGACTATTATCAAATTTGACCCAGATATTATCTCCAGTTATTTTAATTTTTTTATATTCTCCGAAGTATTGAAAATAAAAAGGTTGAATGGATTTTGAATACTCCATTTCAGGTTGATACTTATTTGTTATATCTATTACAAAGACTTCATTTTTATCATTGATTAAAAATATTTTATCTTTTCTAATATCTAAGTCAGAGGCAAGTGGGATATTCAAAGTAGAAATTAATTCGGGCTTATTGGGATTACTTATATCTATTATTTCTAGTCCTTTAATATAATCAGCCAGGTAGGCATAATTTCCTGAAATTACGATATTCCTCGTACAACCATTTAGATCAAGTTCTCCTATTATTTTAGGAACTGAACTATCAGAAACATCTATAATTTTTAATCCATCCCCCATATTAGTTGTATAAATATAATTCCCTTCCTTAATAAAATTAATTGGGTGTCCAATATTAGCACCATATATTGATTCAATTGCAGGATTATTTAGATTGTTGATATTACAAATTTCAATACCGATTGTTGTCCCAATAAATAGGTGTGTTGGATTTAAGTGCGCAGAATAGACATCCCCAGATGTTGATATTTTTTTTATTAAGTTAATTGAACTATCATAAATACTAATATTCTTTTGATACCCATATAAAAAAAAATTTTTATCCTGCCAGAATCCTCTTAACCGGTTGTGAGGATAATAATTTGTTGTAACAAATTTTGGTTTGCGTGGATCTGAACAATCAAATAACATTACTTCGCCAAAATTTTTACCAACAAGAATTCTTTTATTTCCAGATACCAGCCCAGTCAGATCCTGATCAGTTACCGGACTTTGAACTTCTTTTAGGTTATTAAGGTCAGAAGCATCAATTAATATCAAACCGGAATATACTCCAGCATATCTAGTTGATATGTAAATCACTTCATCAACAGCCGCAATTCCACTTATTTCGCTTGATTGTGTAGTCAACTGAAAAGTTTTAATAAGTTCGAAATTCAATTGATTTTTCATTTTAAGCACTTTAATATCTTGATCATAATTCCTGAAATAGAAAAACCTATCATCTATTTCTATCACTAAATTTGGCTTCCAAAAATAATGATCAATGATATCAACATCCGGATTTGATTTTATTGCATAGAATCCTTCGGTTAATATTGAGTCTTTTTCATATAAAATGCAGTTTTCATAAAATTTATTGCCTTCATAAGTATTTTTTTCTTTTCTTCCAAGTTCAACAGGATTTTTTATATCAGATATATCATAAATACCGACACAATAATTACCATTATTCTGCTGGACCAATGTAAATAAAAGGTTATTATGTTTATAGAATTCCTCAATATACATTCCGCTCCCAAAATTGATCTTTAAATTTGAAACTAAAAGGAAAGTATCCTGTGAAAAGAATGAAGTTGGTACTATGAGACAAATGAAAATAGCCTTAAAAAATAATTTCTTCATATTCAGTAAATATATTTATTGTTTTAATTTGTTATTATTTTATCAAACTCATCTTTCCCGAAATTTGATTTCCTCCAACGGTTAAGTTGTAGAAATAAACTCCGCTGGTTACGTCTCTGTCATTATTGTCTGTACCGTCCCATCGTGTTAAGTAATTCCCTCCAGGTAAATTTTCATTCAGCAACTGCTTTACTAATTCACCGTTCAAGTCAAAGATGTTTAGCTTAACATCCTGGTTGCTTAGCTTTGCTGGAATTGTAAATCTGATTATGGTTGTTGAGTTAAATGGATTAGGATAATTATGTGCAAGCAGCATTGTTTCTGGTAATGTTGTGGTGTTGTCATCTTTTTCAATGCCAGTGATTAATTTTAATCCTTCTCCTTTTGAATTGCCTTTTGAATCAGCTAAGTAAACATTTACCCAATCCGGTCGCATTGAAGGGGCAACATCATAAAGAGTCTTCCATTCTTCGTCTGATAGTCTGTAAAAATTCGTTGATAAGTGTTCGTAATAACTCATCACTGGTCCAACAAAAGCAACTGATTGATTATCAGGGGCTTCAGCAATAAATACTCCCAGATTTATTGGACCCGTTCCTGCATGAAGAATCCAGCCAACCATATTTCCAAATTCATCAGTTGGTGCAGTGTGTACGTCGGCAATAACTTTGTCATCTTTTAGCATTCCTAATCCGCCAGTATAGAACAAATCCAAATACCAACCATCAAAAGTTTGTCCACAAATATTGGCGTTATATAACATCCTGCGTAAAAAACTTTTCTCGGCTTCGCTGAATGATTGTTTATTTAATTCCTTTTTAGCGATTGAACTAAGAGTATCCATAATTGCTTCGCATTTTTCAAAATAATAATCTGTATAGACAGGATAATTTTTCAAGAACTCCTTTCCTCTAGCACAAAACTGATTAACTGCATCGTAAAATTCAGGAACCGGCTCTACAAAGCTGAAAGGATAGGAACATATAACCCCGCCTGAATAAGACTGTTTTGCATAAAGAAGGTTATCATGCCGCAGTTGTGCCCACGAGGAAAGCTGAGTGTTCATTTTTTCCTGCCACCATCCGGCAGATTGCATAAACTGTGGTAGATTTGTTCTATCGTTTGGTGGATTTAATTTCCGGATAGAATTCAACCAAAGATTATATAGGCTAACCTCCCAAAAATCATTATCATATCCGTCAATCAAATATCTTAATGCTGCAAGATTTGATGAGTAATGATATTTATCTAATTCAGAAACAAGAAGCTGAGCTGAAGCATCATTTCCCAAAGTATAAAGAACATCAAGCGTAGAAGGAAGCATTCGTTTTATTCGGCTATTATTAAACAAAATTTTATCAAACACTACCTGGGATGTAACATAGGAATCAATAATGAACCTTTGCCCAAACAATAAAAATGAACTGGCAGGAATGATGCTGTCCGGACTATTAAATCCCGTCATAATAATTTGGGAAAGAATCCTTTGAAATGCGTAAGCCTTTGTTTTTAAGGAATCCTGAAATGATTTTAATTTACTTTTATCAAGAAGATCTGACGCGTTTTTTATATCTATCGCTTGAACCAGTGATTTTAAATTTGGTGGGGTTACATTATCAGATTCTCCGACAAAGAATTTAATAACATCATCAAGCTCTTTCCATTGGGAAGTAAGATTACCCAATTCAATTGCTTCATTTACTAATAATGCATCAATTGTTTGCCTCTGAATATCTTCTTCAGTTGGTGCAGGTTCAATTGCCCGTGGAGATAAAAGATAAATTTCAGTTCTGCCCAGCCACATCATTGTCTTAAAATATGTTGCAAGTTTCGGAAAGTTGGAATCTGTGTAGTGTCCTCGCACTTTAAATTGGCTGTAATCCATTATTCTATTCGTCGAAGAGAAAAGAGAATCTTCAATTGGTTTCTCTGCACTAATGTAATTAAATATTTTGTTTATTTCCGGTCGGGTTAAATCAGAGTAATATGGAATTGCAAAATCCCCCATCAGTTTTATGGCAACTGTTAAATAAATATCCAGATCATACAATTTTCTTGTCATCATAGGATTATTAGAATATTTAGTATGGAGGTAAGATTGCTGTTCTTTTAATTTTTTTAAAAATGTATCCAGTTTGGGGATTAAAAAATTTACTTCCACGGTTTTAAGAATCTCATCATATGACATATGTAAAGCATGAAGTATTGCATCCGTTGAGATAAAAACTGGTAAGTCTTTGTGCCATATATCTCCAAAAGCCTCGCCAAAGCTTTTATTTGTTAATCTCTCGGATACCATAAATCCATTCTTTTGTATCAAAGATTTTTCTTGTTCCGTCAGATTGTACTTGAAGCAGATCGAATCGAAGTACACCGCATCCTTTGGTTGAAGTTTTAAATCTCCTTTAAATATTCCGGTAGGATGAAGATTGAGCAATTGACCTGAAGTCATATTCTGATTATTAGACAGAAATTGTTTATAGGAATTCAAATCAAATGGTTCCGTTTGAGCTTGAGCATAGATACACAGCAGAAAGAATAAATTAATATTGCAAAGTAAAATTCGAAATTTCATTTTAATTTCCTCGTTTTTTTTATTTTATCAAACTCATTTTCCGAACAAATCTATTGCCACCAGCTTTCAAATCACAAAAATAAATCCCGCTTGAAAGATTGCTACCTCCGACATTGGCGGAAAATTCCACTTCATAATTTCCAGCCGATTTTTCTTCATTAACAAGAGTGGAAACTTCGTTGCCGAGAATGTCATATACTTTCAAACTTACAAATCCAAAATTTGCAATTTGAAATACGATTTTTGTTGTTGGATTGAATGGGTTGGGGAAGTTTTGAGATAAGATAAATGGTAATTTATTTAGAGATTTATCATTTACATCACCCCAAGCGGGTATAAATAATGTCCGTGCAACCCAAATATCTTTTTTATTATTTGATTCATGAATCCAGAAAATGGATACATAGTATTTACTTGAATCCTCTACTATACAGACATCTGGTTCAAAGTCCATCCCTTCCATAGAGGAAATATTTAGAATTGTATCACCACTACCCTCAGAATAACTTAGTAAAGGGGCAGCATAAATTTCCGTATCGTTTATTAATGAATCTGAATTAAAAATTAAAAGAAATGGGGTAATCGCCCTTGCTGAACTTGTTGGAACGGGGTAATCAAAAATAAAAGGATTTTCATAATTGCAATATTTATTAGAGGTGATTGCAAAATCTGTAGAGTAAATATTGCCAAAAGCTATGTTCCATACAGAATCTTTTTTGGTTTGAAATAATATTAAGAAACCATTATGAAATTTTGGTTTTTTATTGTCCCCATCAGAATATATACTGGATTTTACCCAATCATCTGACTCGTATTTTTGTTGCCTGGCATAATAAATATCTCTTTTTCCTTCGATTTCTTTTTCATAGACAATTGCTGATTCATCCATATTATCATAAAAAGATTTATCCAAATCGGGATTCGAACAATTGCTAGAGTCTATAGTAAACATATCACTAATCGACGGATTTAATTCTTTTCCAACTAATTTCCCATTAATAGACCATACGATTCTAGAATTAGCCAAGGTCATTTGTTCATTATTGACTGATTCATCAGATATTAGAAAAGTTGAACCCAAGGAATCATTAGAAAAATATCTTAAATAAATCTGCCATCCATTTTTATCTGATACCTGCCAAGCAATTTTACCATGAACAATTTGAGCATTACTTTTCAATTGATAATCTGACGAGACTATAATATCCTTGGAGATTATAGGACTTATTTTTTTTACATAAACAGTATAAAGAGAATCAATTTCATTAATCCAGGTAATATAAATATCAGAATAAGTGTAACCACTTATACCGAAATCAAAATTATTACCCGTGTTGGTAATAAATGGAACCTTCTGAAACTCTTGGGTATAAATAGTACTTAGAGTAATGAATACTAATATAAGGATAGTTGTTTTCATTAAAATTTCTTAGAAATTTATTTTATCAAACTCATCTTTCCGGATATTTGATTTCCTCCAACGGTTAAGTTGTAGAAATATACTCCGCTGGTTACGTCTCTGCTATTATTGTCTGTACCATTCCATCGTGTCAGATAATTTCCAGCGGGAAGATTTTCATTCAGTAACTGTTTTACTAATTCACCGTTCAAATCAAAAATGTTTAGCTTTACATTCTGGCTGCTTAGCTTTGTTGGAATTGTAAATCTAATAATAGTTGTTGAGTTAAATGGATTAGGATAGTTCTGTGCAAGCAGCAATGTTTCCGGTAATGGTGTTGTGCTTCCATTTTTTTCAACTCCAGTTATTAATTGTAATCCATCACCTCTTGAACTGCCTGATTCATCTGCTAAATATAAATTTACCCACGAAGGACGCAGCGAGGTCTTTAAATATGTTTCTTCCCATTCCTGATCCGTTAACCGTAAAAAATTTGTTGATGTGTATTCATAATAACTTAAATGTGGTCCAACGAATGCAACAGTTTTATTATCCGGCATATCGATCAAGTACACACCAAGATTTATCGGACCAGTTCCCACATGAACAACTGCTCCAAGATCGTCACCAGAACAATCTGTTGGAACAGTGTGTATATCCGCAACAATAAAGTCCATCTTTAGTAAACCATCCCAACCTTCAGGATCATCATAAAAAAGCTTTGCATACCATCCACCAAACGGCGGAGCACCACTTTCGTGTACATTTGTATAAATCAATTTCTTCAGAAAGAAAATTTCACTTTCAAGTAAAGGAGTTGAAGAAATTTCTTTATGAGTTATCGATATAAGCGTATCAGTAATATTTTTAAGATCGCTAAAGTAGGCTATTATTTTGTCTTTTAAGTAAGAGGGTGAGAAATTTAAAACTTCAAATTTTTCTTTGGAAATTTGAGATAGCAATTTAAAACTTTCAAAAAATTCCGGGAATGGTTCAACAAACGCGTATGGATAAGAGCAAAAGCTACTGCCGGTATATGATTGTTTTGCATAAAGAAGATTATCGTGCCTCAGTTGAGTCCAAGATGCAAGCTGTGTATTTAACAGTTTCTGCCAGTATGCCGCTGTTTGCATGAATGCAGGAAGATTGTTCCTGGTTTCGGGAGGATTAAGCTGCTTGATAAGATTTAGCCACGAGTTATAAATTGTTCCGTTCCAGAAATCTGATCCGTAGGAATCAATTAAATACCGCAGTGCCGCCAGGTTTGATGAATAATGATAACCATCTAATTCCGGTTTAAGCAGTTGGGCAGCAGCATCATTTCCGAGCGCAAACATTGGATCGAGAGTGGAGGGGAATAACCGGCAAATCTTTTCACCATTATATTTGATTCTATCATATACAACGCTTCCGGTAACGTATGAATCAATTACAAATCTTTGCCCGAATAACAAAAATGCTGATGCCGGAATTATGCTATCAGGCGACATTGGATCGCTGTAAAGTATTTGAGACAGGATCAATTGATTGGCAAACGACTGAACTTTAAGTGTGTCTTCAAATTGCTGCAGCTTAAGTGAATTAAGAAGTTGCGCCGCACTGGTTATTTGAATAGCCTGTTTCAAGTATTGAACATTCGGCAGCGTTACATTATCCGGATGACCAATAAAGAACTCAAGAACATTTTCTATGTCATCATAAATTGAAGAAACATTTGACTGTTCGAAAAGTTCAGAAATTAAAACCGCATCAATTATTTGTCGTTGTATATCCTCAAAGGTTGGGGTGGGACAGGGAAATGGAAACGATCGCGATGCTGATAAATAAATTTCAATTCGTCCCAGCCACATCATTGTTCTAAAATATTTTGCAAGCTGTGGAAGATGTTCATCAACATAATGACCGCGTGGTTTGAACTGACTGAAATCAATCGTTCGGCATGAATTGGAAAAAATTGCATAGTCTGCAGGTTTTTCCTTTTCAATTAAACTCATGATCTCATTTATTACATTGTTATTACTTGAATAATACGGTGTAGCTGTACCAGTTAAAAGTTTTAATGGAACCGTCAAATACACATCTACATCTTTTAGCTTTTGTTCCATTGCAGGATTGTTAGAATATGTAGCTTCAAGTGACGGAAGTTGGCTATGCATTTGGGTAAGAAGGTTTTCAAGTTTAAGGATCAGAAATCCAAGTTCAACATCTTTCAAAATTCTATCATATGATCGATGAAATGCATGAAGAATTGCATCGGTTGAAACATATACTGGCAAATCTTTCTGGTATATATCAAAAAAGGCATCGCCAAATGTATTATGGGAAAGTCTTTCACTAACCATAAAACCATTTTTTTGAATCAATGATTTTTCCTGTTCGGTAAGGTTATACTTAATGCTGATCGAATCGAAGTAGGCAGCATCTTTCAGTTGAAGTTTTAGATCTCCTTTAAAAACACCGGCAGGATGAAGATTAAGCAGCATTTCTGAATTCATATTCTGGTGGCTTTCAAGAAATTGCTTATATGATTGAACATCAAAAGTTCCTGCTTGAGCATTTACCAAAACATTAAAGAAAGCAAACATTAAAGTGGAAACAATGTAACCCCGGAGTTTCATAACTGACCTCCTATTTTTATCTGGCTGTAATCTATAAAATAAGATTAGTTAAATCAAGAATATTATTAAATTACCTTACGCAAAGAATTGTAATTGTCATATTGAGCGGAGCGAAATATCTCAAAACAGTTTGAAATCGAGGTGTCGAGATTCTTCACTCCGTTCAGAATGACAATTTTGTGTAAGGTAACTTATTTAATAATGTAAATCGACTTTTGTATTATTTGATTTTAGTTTCTGGTGTAGTATATCCTGTGGCTTTTTTCCCGAAATTTTATTTCAATATAAATTGAATTAGAAAAATTATCATAGTTTTGTAACCAAATAAATATTCCCGGCGTCTAAAGAACAGAATAAAAGAGGTTTAATATGCAATCCAAAACAATTTTCAAAGTTCTTCTGCTTCTATCATTTATTTTTATTACGGTAGCTTCAGTATATGCAGATGATGTAAGAGTAATCCACGAAAAAACTTTTCAAACGGAAATGGGTAAATCCTTTAAGCTAAATACCAGCAGCGGAGATGTTTATATTTCTACATGGGATAAACCGGAAGTTTATGTTAAAATAAGTGGTAACAAAAAAGCACACGATAAAATGAAATTCAGGTTTGATAAAGACAATAATGGAGTTACCATTGAAGGGAAGCGTGATTCCTGGTTTAGCTGGTTTAATTGGAACAATGTTTATGTTAAATATGAGGTTAAGTTACCAGCAAACTATAACGCTAATATTTCAACTGCCGGCGGCGATATTAAGATTTACGATATTAAAGGTACTATTAACTTTGAAACATCCGGAGGTGATATTTTTGTTAAAAACTCTGAAGGAGTGGTCCATTCATCAACTTCTGGTGGTGATATTACAATTGAAATGAGCAAGGGAAAATTAGATCTCTCTACTTCCGGTGGCGATATCCATGCTAAAAAATTTGATGGCGATTTGTCTGTTTCCACTTCCGGTGGAGATATTGTTTTGGAAGGACAAAATGGTAAGGTAAATGCTTCAACTTCCGGAGGTGATATTAACCTTACTTATTTAGCAGTGAATAAAGGAATTGATTTAAGTACAACCGGTGGCGATATCTACGTTAAAGTTCAATCCGATTTCTCAGCAAATGCAGATCTTTCAACTACTGGCGGTGATGTTACTTGCGATTTACCAATTACAAGCAAAGGTAAAATAACTGCATCTAGAATCAGGGGAGAAATTAACGGTGGTGGACCTTCAATGGAATGTTCAACAACCGGTGGCGACATAAAAGTTACAAAATAATTCCAATCAGGGATTTGGAAACATTGAGATGATTTGGTCTCAATGTTTCCAGGATTCTTGGTGGTGGTTGTATATTTTCATCTTGCTTTTAAGTTGAATTCCTTTTCCCCCATTTCCCTTATCCCTTTCCCATTTTGCATTATCCCTCAACCATTGCTGCTTACCGTGTAATAATTACTCTTCAAATTGTAAAAAAAATGATCCATTCCTTCCTTTGATTTTCTTTCCACTAATCCTTTATCCTTGTAAAAATCTCCTTTTTTGAATACTTTTGATTCCAACATATGAAAAGATTCCTTTTAGTTTTTATCGCATTTTTATTATTGGATAAATCGTCTGCGCAGGATAATTTATTTTCCACAGAAAGTTTTATTATAAAGCTATCCGGAGCTAATCTCTTAGTTGAAAATCTTGAACGTAATATCGTATTTGAAAAAATATTTTCCCATCCGAAAGGATTTGTAGTGGATATGGATAATGATGGGGCGGTTGAGTTTTTAGTGAATGATTTCACAATACGCCAGGGAAAAAGTTTCTATTCAACTTTTTTATATAACACGGTTGATACGTTTTATTTAATTGATTCAATCTATTCTGGCTTAAAAGAACCTTACTATTCTTTTTCTGATGAATTGAATGAAGTGATTTTAATAACCGGAAGTCCGGATTTTGATTCTCTTAATACATCGGAAATGGAAACAATTTATTCGCCTTTGGTTTGCTGGGGGTTTGTAGGTTTTGAATTAGCAATTGTGAATGACCAACTTTATGATTTTTTCATTGCTGAAAATGAAAAGTATATTGACTTTATCGATCAGTTTTACAAAAGTAAAGGAACAGGATGCAATTCCACTTCGCTATTAAAATCTGTTATTGCCGCTCTTTTTGTAAATTATATTTATGCTGATGAAAAAGCAGTTGCAGAAAAATCAATTCAACAATATTATAATTGCGATGACAGAGAAAAGTTTAAAGAAGCTATTAAAAAATTATTATAGGAAATAAAATGAAATTAGATTGGAATGAATTCCTTGGCAAAACCATAAACATTACTATGAAGGAAAACTACGGAATGGTTTACGACATCAAAACTGAATCACCACTTTACGAAATTGTTTTCAAAACCGGTAAACTTATCGGCGTTTACGATGAAGGACTTCTTTTAGAAACCACCAGAGAAAATCAAACTGTTAAAATATTTGTATCACATTTATCTATAAAGTGTGTTGAGATTTACTATGTATAAGAATAAACTCATTCTGAATTTATTTTTAACTTCTCTATTTTTTATTTTGAATCTGTTTTCAATAGAAGCACAAACTGAAATCAAATCTTTAAAAGTCTATGCCGGCAGTTCCCAAGATTCAATACCGATCATAGATGGTCAGAAAAATTCATTAACAATTGAATTTGACGTTAAATCAGTTGGTGAACCGATGTTTAATATCATTTTTAAGTTTTGCGATAGAGATTGGAATCCTTATAATAATTTATTTCTTTCCAATACAGGGTACAACACAGTTTTTCAACATCAAATGTTTTATGAAGTTTTGCCCCCGCAAATTAAAGAAGTTGATTTTCATTACAAGGGTAGTTTTCCAAACGATAGAAGTAGTGTAGATTTCCCATTCTCTGGCAAATGGAAATTTTATGTAACTGAATCCAATGATACTTCAAAAGTTTATGCAGTGGGAAAATTTATTGTTGTAAACAATCTCATCGAAGTTTCTGCTAAAATTAAAAATGAAACACTTGAAAAAATTTACTTTCCAACTGATCTTGGAAGAATTTTTCAATTGGATCTTGAATTGAATTTACCAGAAAACTATTTTCCTTCTAATGTACAGGGAATTGAGATAATTGAAAACCAGAAAATTGAATATCCGTATTATGTTGATAGAAAAGGCAACAGCGATTTACGTGCATATTATTGGAACGGCAGCAATAAATTTAGTTTTATGTCTAAGGAAATAAGACCCGGGAATTCTTATCGACAGGTTGATTTAAGAAATACAACAATCAATATGGCAAAGCAAGTGTACGCGCAATTTGATGGAGTGGAAACTTCACGATTCTTTGTTTCGCCCGGGAAAGATTTGCACGGTGGTTCCCTGGTTGCAAAATATAGTGATCAATTTGCAACTTATCTTGATGTTACTTTTCGATTAAGACCACCTGCAGAAATAAACAGTAAAATATTTCTCGTTGGTTCTTTTAATAACTGGCAGGTGCTTCCTGAATATGAAATGCAAAATAGTGGTGGTCTATTTACAACCACAGTTCAGATTAAGCGTGGGATTTATGATTATCAGTATGTAACTGCAGATCTAAATGATGGGAAGATAAGCAATATTGATTGGTATATTCTGGAAGGAAATAACTGGAATACAAAAAATTATTACAGCATCTTCCTTTGGTATTCTGAACCTGATAAAGGTGGTTATGACAGAATAATTGGCTATCAACAAATTATGAGTAATTAAAATGTCGAATTTGAAAATTGGAATTATTGGTACAGGTCATTTAGGCAGACTTCATACAAAACTTTTTAAGGAAGTTACCGGCTGCCAGCTTGTTGGAATATTTGATAAAGATTTAGAAATGGCAAATGCTTGTGGAAAAGAATTTGATGTGAAGGTTTTTGAGAAACTTGATGACTTATTAAATGCGGTTGATGCTGTTTCGATAGTTGCAACAACCAGCGCTCATTATGAACTTGCAAAGAAATCATTGGAAGCAGACAAACATGTTTTTGTAGAGAAACCAATTACTGCCACAATTGAAGAAGCTGAGGAACTTGTTCTGATTTCATCTCAAAAAAGTTTAAATCTACAGGTGGGACACATTGAAAGATTCAATCCTGCTTTGCTTTCGCTTGAAAAATATCAACTGGATCCAAAATTCATTCAGACTGACAGACTTGCTCAATTTAATCCACGCGGTACCGATGTTGCTGTTGTATTGGATTTGATGATTCACGATATCGATATTATTTTAAGTCTGGTTAAAAGTGATGTTAGAAAAATTCACGCGAGTGGTGTTGCTGTAGTTTCGGATAATATTGATATTGCAAATGCAAGAATTGAATTTGAAAACGGCGCTGTGGCAAATGTAACTGCATCCAGAATTTCTCAAAAGAAAATGCGGAAGATGCGAATGTTCCAGAAGGATACTTACATCTCTCTCGATTTTACAACTGGTGCTTCGGAAGTTTACAGGCTTGCTTCTCCCGATGAACAGTTGAAAGAACCATTCGTTTCCTTTGGAGAAATGGGAATTGGTGATAAGAAAAAATTAGTTATTTATGAACAGCCGGAATTGAAAGAAGTTAATGCTCTTCAGTATGAACTGCAGCTATTTGTTGATTCGATCAACAAGAAGGAGAAACCAATTGTTACCGGTGCAGATGGATTGAAAGCTTTAAAGGTTGCAGAAACAATTATAATGGAAATAGAAAAATCAAAAATTAATTGATTAGTTGAAGTTAGCCGGATAAATGTGATACTATGAATAAAAATAAGTTTACTCTGATATGCGCAGTTCTAATGCTTGCAATTGGTTTTACCAGTTGTTCAGTATTCAATGCAATAAGAGATCTTGCAAATCTGAAATTCAAATTAGGCGCTGTCGGAAATTTTCAGATAAATGGAATAAGCATAACTAATAAATCAAAACTAAGCGATTTTACTGCAATAGATTTATTAAGATTATCGGCGGCATTCGCCAATAAAAAAATTCCGGTTACCTTTACTCTAAATGTAGAAGCTATGAATCCAAATTCAAATCAATCAACAGGAAATTCTGCAGTTTCGTTAACTAACTTTCCCTGGCGATTGATCATTGATGATAAACAAACAATTGTTGGCAACATTGGCTCTTCTGTTAATGTTCCGGGTGGTAATCAAAAAGCAATTATTCCTTTACAAATGCAGCTTGATTTGTTCCAATTCTTTGGAGATGGTGGATATGAAAAATTAATTAACATTGCTCTAAAACTTGGTGGGCAAAGCGGATCACCAACGAATGTAAAATTAATTGCTCAACCAACTATTGCTACACAGATAGGTAATATCACATATCCGGGAGAGTTGACTATTGTATCGTACGAGTATAGATGAAAAGTAAACTTAGAAATATTTACTAATATTTTAGGACGATTTATGGCTAAGCCAAATAAATATGCAATCGGAGTTGATCTTGGCGGTACTTCAATTAAAGTTGGAGTAGTTTCTAAGGAAGGGAAAATTCTTAAAAAAGTATCTTTAGATACATTAGCAGATGGCGGACCGGATATTGTCATTCATCAAATTAAAAAAGGGATTGATCTTTTACTGGAGGATTATAAAAAAGAAATTGTTGGAATTGGAATCGGGTCGCCCGGTGTTGTTTCGATAAAGAAAGGCACAGTTGAAAATCCGCCAAACTTGAGCAACTGGAAGAAAGTGCATCTTGGAAAAATTATTGAAAAAGAATATGACATTAAAACTGTTGTTGAAAATGATGCAAACGCTGCGGCAATTGGCGAATTAATTTTTGGCGCCGGCAAAGGTTTCTCTGATTTCATAATGATTACATTAGGCACCGGTGTTGGTGGTGGAATTATAATGAATCGCAAATTGTATCGTGGTGAAACTGGTGCAGCCGGGGAAATTGGACATATTACTATTGCGTATGATGGCAAACCTTGTAATTGTGGCGGTGTGGGCTGTGTTGAAGCTTATATTGGAAACAATTATATGATAGAACGGGTATCAAGGGAATTGCCGGATCATCCTGAATCTAAAATATTTGAATTGCTCGATAATAATTTGAATCACCTTACACCAAAAATTATTAACGATGCTGCGGTTTCCGGAGATGAATTTGCTAAATCGATAATTTTTGATACCGGTAAATACCTTGGTTATGCCTTGGCAACAGTAATTAATATTTTAGATATAAGTACAATAATTATCGGTGGTGGTGTTGCCGGCTTCGGTAAAATATTATTCGATTCAGTTGAAAAAACAACAAAGGAAAGGACATTAAAATGTTTTAAGGATAGAGTAAAGATTTATCCTGCAAAATTAAAAAATGAAGCCGGAATAAAGGGCGCTTCTGCATTGGTGTTTTATAAATCGTAATACAGAAATCAGGAGTAAGGAGACAGGAGTAAGAATAAAGCAATTTTTAACTTCTGACTTCTGACTTCTGACTTCTATCGTCTGACTTCTGAAATGATAAAAGTAATATTATATATCACAATTCTGCTCCCAGGTTTAATTCTCGCTCAGAAGCCTGATTCTATTTTTGTTAAACCTGATTCCGTTTCCTTTAACAACCTTCAAAAAGATTCGCTTGCAGTTTCCGATTCCACTAAAAGAAAAAAGAAACAGTTTGATGTAAATGCGGTTATCAACGCAACAGCTTCAGATTCCCTTATCTTCAAAGTGAAAGAAAAGAAGATGGAGCTTTATGGCAATGGTGAAATGAAGTACAAACAAACTGATCTGAAAAGTGCAAACATCATTGTTAATTTTCAAACAAATCAAATTGCTGCTTCAGGAGTGCCTGATACCGCCGATAAATCCGGGAAAAAACTAATGGGCACGCCGGTGCTTACTGAAGCAAGTGAAACCTATGAAGGAACTAATCTAACTTACAACTTCAAAACACAACAGGGATTTATTTCTCTTGCTAAGACTAAATCCGAAGGAACGTATTACGGCGGTTCTAAAGTAAAAAAAATGGATAAGGAAACATACTTTGTTCAGAATGGAATGTATACAACTTGCACAGATGATACTCCTCATTATAATTTTTACGCAAGCGAAATGAAAGTTATTATGAAAGAACAGATTATTGCTAAATGGATTTGGCTATACATCGGAGGTGTTCCTTTACCAATTCCACTTCCTTTCGGAGCGTTTCCTACTCAATCCGGCAGACGCTCCGGCATAATTGCACCAGCTTATGGCCAAAGTGAAAAGCAAGGTTGGTATCTTACACACCTTGGTTACTTTTGGGCAATGAGCGATTACATGGATTTGAACGGTACTATGGATTACTTCTTCAAAGGTGGCTTCAGTTTAAATAGCAGATTCAGATATGCAAAACGTTACTCATTGAGTGGAAGTATTGATGCAGGTTATAAAAATCTTCATTTCGGTGAAACCGGGGACCCGGGTTATAAGACACAAAGAGATTGGAGTTTATCTATAAACCATAACCAGGTAATCGATCCAACTATGCGACTGGATGCACATTTGACTTTTATGTCCTCGAAAAATTTTATCAATAATAACAGTATTAACTATGACGATCTGCTAACCCAGAATATTGTCTCTAGCGCAACACTTTTTAAAACTTGGGAAGAATCTGGTAACAGTTTGTCCCTAAGTTACAGCAGAAACCAATATCTTTCAACTGGACAAATAGATGAAATATTACCAAATCTTACTTTTACTCTTTCTCAATCATACCCTTTTAAACGGAAAGGAAAAGTTGATGCATCAGATCAAAAATGGTATGAACTATTAGGATATTCATACTCAGGACGGTTTTTGAACAGAAGAAATAAAACTGCCGGTAATTTAAATATCAGGGGCGGTATTCAGCACGATGTTGGCATTAGCGTTTCTCCCAAGATTGGCTACATCAATATATCACCTAGAGTTTCTTACACAGAAAGATGGTATAACAAACGAATTGAAAAATCGATTGGTCCGGTTCCGATTTATAATTCCGCAAATGTAATTACAGGATATAAAAATGATGTGATCTCTAAAGATATTAATGAAATTAATATGGTTCGTGATTTCGATTTTAGTATTTCGGCATCAACAAGATTGTATGGGATTATTCAACCAAATGCGTTAGGAATTGATGCTTTAAGACATACAATTACACCTTCAATTTCTTACAATTATACGCCCGATTTTTCCAAACCAAAATGGGGATACTACGATAGCTACAAAGACACAAACGGAAAGCAAATAAAATATAGCAAATTTGAAAAGGAAGTTTTTACCGGACCGGGTGAAGGCGAATCCCAAAGTTTAAGTTTTTCTGTCGGGAATATTTTTGAAATGAAAACCAAGAAAGATCCGACTGATACAACTTCCGAAGCTAAAAAAATCCAACTCCTTAATTTTGATGCTTCTGTTGGATATAATTTTGCGGCTGATAGTATGAGGCTTTCGGATTTACATTTAGGATACCGCACACAGGTAGCAGATTTTCTGAATTTTTCTGGTGGTTCTACTTATTCATTTTATGATTATGCACTGAATAAAAACGGTTCTTTGCAAAAAATTAATAAATTCTTAATTAATGAAAAAAAAGGATTGTTAAAGCTAACTAACTTCGACTTCTCAATATCTGCTTCACTATCAGGTGAAAAATTAAAGAGCAAGGAAACAAAGGAAGAAAAAAAGAAACTGGAAGAGAATGAGGTGACAAATAAGCAAAGTAATTATTCCGGTATTTACAATGAAGAAGATCCTGATTTTGAAATTCCGTGGGATGTTTCTCTTAGTTATAATTATAGATTTGATAATATTGGACATACAAAAAGTTCCAATGTAAACCTTAATTTGAATACAAATCTTACAAAGTCCTGGAAACTTTCTCTATCTGCTTACTATGATATTTTCAGAAAGGAATTTCAGGCTCCCCAAATAAATATTTACAAGGATTTACACTGCTGGGAATTGAAAATAACATGGAATCCTCTTGGCACTTATCGTGGTTACCGATTTGAGATAAGAATTAAAGCACCGCAATTGCAGGATATTAAAGTAACCCGAAGACGAGGGCAATTCCAGGGAGTTGGATATTGAAACGAATGATGATTGAAAATTACAAAATTATAAAATTGCAATATTGCAAAATTGATTTTGATTTCGACAACTAAACAATTTAACAATCGATGTCTTGAATAAACCGTTGATTTAAAACAGATAACAGAAGACATACAACTATATGAAAACGTACCTGATAGATGGCAATAATTTAATTGGCAAAATAAGATCATTGATGGACTTGCAATCAAAGGACAGGCAGGGTGTCCGCGAAAAACTTGCTTTTATGATTGACAATTATTTCACCGGGAAAAATGCTAAAGTATTACTCTTTTATGACGGTTATGAAAATCTCTTAATTCGTTCCACTAAATCAAAAATAATTTATTCACAAAAAAAAACCGCAGATGATGTAATTAAAAATCAAATTGGGAATTCCAAAAATCCAAGACAGATAGTTATGATTAGTTCAGACAATAATCTAATCCAATTTGCCAGTGTGTGCGGATGCGAAACTATTAAATCCGAAAAATTTGCTGCTGAAATTTCTGCTCATAAGAATCTTGATGATGAAGAGGATCGTGAAAGATCTATAGACAACAACGAAATTAAAAAATTATTTGGTGTATAAGAATTAAAGGGAAAAAGAATGAATTTCTTTAGTTATTTTTATCACCGGAAATTGTCCGGAATCTTGCTGCTGTTTATAATTATAATTTTATCATTAAACAATTATTCTTCTGCTCAAATGGAAAATTTAACAATCAAACAATTAAAAGAAAAAATAGAATCCCAGCTAAAAAATATTAAAGGTGATTATGCCGTGGCTTTTAAAAGTTTGGTAGATACTTCTGATGTTATCTTTATAAATGAAAATGAAAATTTTCATGCAGCAAGTACAATGAAAACCCCGGTTATGATTGAAGTATTTAAGCAGGCAGCTGAAGGGAAACTTAAATTAACTGATTCCATCCTTGTTAAAAATGAATTCAAAAGCCTGGCGGATGGAAGTTCTTTTAAATTAGATATTGATAGAGATGGTGGTGAATCTCTTTATAAATCGATTGGCGGAAAAATGTCTATTTACGATCTGGTTTATGATATGATAACTGTTAGCAGCAACTTAGCGACCAACATTTTAATAGAATTAGTTGAAGCTAAAAATGTTTCCAAAACAATGCGTCAACTCGGAGCAAATAAAATTAAGGTAATGCGTGGAGTTGAAGATATGAAGGCTTACGACCTTGGAATGAACAATACAACAACTGCCCTGGACCTATTGATCATTTTTGAAAAGATTGCAAATAGTGAAATAATTTCCGCCGAAGCTTGTAGAGAAATGATAAAAATTTTAGCTGACCAAAAATTTAATGAAGTTATTCCTGCCCATCTTCCAGGTAATATAAAAGTTGCGCATAAGACTGGATCAGTCGATGGAGTTCAGCATGATTCAGGAATAATAATTCTCCCTGACGGTGAAAAATATGTGCTTGTGCTTTTAACAAAGAATCTTGAAAGCAATAGCGAAGCGATAAAAGTTCTTGCTAATGTTTCCAAAGAAATTTACGACTATATAACAAATAAAAAATTGTAGTTTATATCTGCCATTTTCGAGGTTTTAATGTTGAGATTTTTATTCCTTTTTGTTTTACTTGTTAATCAATTTTCATATTCACAGGAACATATTTCTGTTCATCAAAGAGATAAAGAACAATTCGGTCAAAAAGAAAAACCAATTGTTTCGGTTGATGAAAGTAGAGAAGAGATAATACCTTTGGTAATAAAAAGTACAACATCGTTGAATAAATCTGTGTTTGGATTTCTACCTGATTGGGAATACCCAACCGCTAAATTTAATTTGAGATATGATCTTCTTACACACATAGCTGCTTTCGATTTTGCCGTTAGCAGCAGTGGAGTTATCAGCAATCCTTCCGGATGGCCCTGGACTGATGTTATAAATACTGCCCACACCAATGGTGTTAAAATTATAATGGCAATAACAAATTTTAATAAAGATGGTATCAGAACAATTCTTACTAATACAACAGTTAAAAACACATTTTTTGCTAATATAAAAACAAAGATACAAACTTATAATCTTGATGGTGTCAATATCGACTTTGAGGGACCATACACCGCAGACCGTGGTAGTTTGATGAATGGATTTATGGCTGATTTAACAAATTATGTTCACACAAATTTACCTGGTAAAGAAGTTTCTTTTGATGGACCAGTTGTAAATTGGAGTGGATGGGATTTTGTTGGATTAGCAAATTCCTGTGATTATATATTTATAATGGGCTACGATTTTAATGGTAGTTGGAGTACTACTACCGGTCCAAGTTCACCTTTAAGCGGTGGAACTTATAATGTCGGTAACTCATTAACTTCAACAAGCTGGGGATATGGAAATGTGGTTGCCTCTAATCCCGGTAAATTGATTTTAGGAATTCCATATTATGGTGATCATTGGACAACACAAACAAGCGCAGCTAATTCAACTGTTATAAGTTTTATAAGTTCAACCAGGTTTAAGGATGATTATTTAAATTCTTTAACCTATGGTAGAATCTGGCAGAGTTCTTACCAGGTGCCATGGTATCGATATCAACAAAGCAGTACGTGGCACCAGAAATGGTACGATGATGATCAGAGTCTTGGATTAAAATATGATCAGGCAATTTCTAAAAGCCTTAAAGGTGTTGGAATGTGGGCGCTTGGTTATGATGGAACTCGCCAGGAACTTTGGGATCTTTTACGAAATCGATTTTACTCTGAAGTTCCAGTTGAGTTCACTTCTTTTTCAGCTATTCAAAACGAAACCAAAATAAAATTGAGTTGGACCACCGCTACTGAAACAAATAATATGGGATTTGAAATTCTGAGAACAATAGCTGAAGAAGAACCGGCTTGGGAAAAAGTAGGATTTATAAACGGACACGGAACTACTACTGAACCTTCAAACTATGTTTTTTATAATGATATTAGTGATGTAAATTCAAAAAAAGTTAATTACAGGTTAAAACAAATCGATACAAATGGAAGCTATAATTACTCAGATATAATTGAAGTTGAATTAACTCCGTTTAAATTCTATCTATCGCAAAACTTTCCAAATCCTTTCAATCCAGCTACAAGAATAGATTTTCAATTGCCAACAGATGAATTTATTTCAATCAAAGTTTTTGATCTTTTAGGAAACGATGTTGAAAATCTTTATGAGGGAATGATGAATTCAGGTTTTCATAGATTTAATATTGATGGAAGTAAATTAACCACCGGAGTATATTTCTATAAACTTTCATCTAAGAATTTTAATGAAGTAAAAAAGATGATGTTAGTACGATAGGAAAATTTAACTTATGCAAAAGTATTAAATCAAAATTTTAATACCTGGCGATTCAATAACTGAAGAGTTCAGAACTTCAGACTTCCTTTCAGATTTCAATATTATTCCTGTCCTTTCAGAACTTATGATCTTGACATGAATAAAAAAGGATTAAAATAGTTTATCAATTACGATTATTTATAATAGTAATTGAATCTTTAATTTTTTGTTTTCCACCTCAGGATATAATTCCTGATGTTACGGAAATTGAAATTATTAGGAGAATTAAAATGAATAGCTTTATAAAATTATTAAGTGCAATAATAGTAATGAGTAATTTAATTCTTGCTCAAGAGTTATCATTAAAATTATTATTCGACAAGAAAACATTTTTAAGATATGAACAGGTAGAATTTTTAATGGAATTAAGAAATACCGGAAATGAAGAATGCTTAATTGAAGGAAATATTTTAGGTAGAGAGGATACAAGGATTGATATAATAGTATTAGATGAAAATGGAAAAATACTTCTGCCTACTTTAAACGCTGGTGGACATTCATTATCTACAAATACTTTTTTTAAATTACCTTCAGGGGAAAGCATATATGAAAAGATAAATTTATCATCTTGGTATGGAAATGAAAAATTTGGGAAGATTGTAATCAATCGATTCGAACCCTATTCATTTTTACAAGGGAAATATTCTGTTAAAATAAAATATAATTATATGTATTTGGACTTAAATAAAAGTTTGCAAAGAAAAGAATTTTGTTCTGATATTGTAACATTTTCGGTCGTTAAACCAAAAAATTCCCAAGATATTACAGTATTAAATAAACTTAATGAATTACGAAAAAAAGACGAATTGATTTATAAATACGAGGAAGAAGTTAAAAACTTACGAAAGGAATATATTAATATTATTGATGAATTTCCTAATACAAATTATTTTTTATCTGTTTATAATAACCTCATCGATGCTTATCATATAGAAAAATTTAATGACATTCCAGAGAAAATACTATGGAATTTATTAAAACGATTCCCTAATGCACCCTTGACTTATTATGCCGTTTCGTGTTATAAAACGTACTATAAGAATTTTTACCACTCAGAAAAATTTCAATCAAAGATTAGCAAGTTCGTAAAAAAAGTAATTGATAAAAATGAAGTGATCAAAAAAAAATAGAGTTTCATTAAAGCAACTATTATCAAAATAAAAACAATAAGAAATATTTTATAGTATGTTTCTGTCCTGTCAGTTCGTTAATAGCGAATAATTTTCTTGACAGGAATAAAATGGTTAAAATTGTTTATCAATTACAATTATTTTTTATGATAGTAATAGGGTCGCTTATTTTTTGTTTCCCACGTCAGGAGATAACTCCTGAAGTAAATTTATTTTAGTTTGAGATGGAAATTATGAAAAATAAAATTTATGCAACTACACTTATAATGCTTTTTATTGTAAATAGTGTATTCGCACAGAATAATTTTGGTCAGAAAGATTCGATTAGGTACAGCCAAATTGGTATCGCTGGGGGATTGCAGTTAAAAAATGAAAAAGTAAAAGATATAAATCCACTTGCTGGATTATTGGTTGAGGTACCATTAAGCTATAATTGGTCATTGCCTTTTGAAGTATTCTTGTGGAACATTTTTGATCATCAAGGACACGAAAGAAGATGGGTCGGTAGGTTAGCAATATCAGCAAAATATAAAACAAATTATGACTTTCCTCTAAATCTGTATTTACAAAGTGGGGCAGGAATTGCTTCATATTTATATCCTCCAATTTTTTCCATACACTATGGAATAGGTTTAGAATATAGGGTAACACCCTCATATACTATAAACAGCGATGCAAGAGTACTCTCGGGTATAGCAGATGGTGGAGGAAAAATTTTAACTACACCTTTAATAATTACGTTTGGAATTAAATTTAGTCAATAAATTTTCCTATCCTGATAGCACTTAAACAAGATGTACATTCAAAATGAATAAAAATATTGGTAAACTTATTACACTTATGGTATTATTAACGAGCTACTTTACTTATGGTGAAATTCCACAAAAACACTTTAATAATGACTCTGATAGTCTTTATTTCCAAAATATGTCAACGACCACATAATTCCGTAGATACAGTTAAAATCACTTTAACAGAAAAACAATATGGAATTTCTATTAAAGGTGGAATAAAATTGAGAGATAAACATGATTATGATATTAAATCCGGACCTAATTTAGGCTTACAATTTTATGTACCAATTGACAACGGCTGGAGTATTCAACACGAGTTAGATTATTAGAAGGCAAATTATGGTAGAGATGTGGAAACGGGGTGATGTTTATTCTATCGGATGTATTATTTCCATTGTTGCAAATATTGAAAGTGAAAAATTTGTTTCAAGATTTTAAATTACCAACAGAGCAAAATGTGGAGTTGAAATTATTTGATATACTTGGTAGTGAAGTGAAGACCATATTAAATGAACTCATGCCTGCCGGATTTCAATCTGTTGTTTTAACAACAACTGAATTAACCTCAGGTGTATATTTGTACAGGTTAAAGGCAGGCAATTTTACTGAAATTAAAAAAATGGTAGTTGCCAAGTAGGTTAGAATATTATTTTAAACAGTTTCAATTGTAAATACGCTCCAAGTAAACCAAACAAAGAGATATAGTTAAAGCTGAGTTTTAGAAAATTGAGATTGTAAATAAATTCATTACTTTAAAAGTAACTTTCCAATTTAAACATTATTTCTCCACTCTCTTCTTGATTGTGTGTTCTGTTCTTTTCGTAGTGTAATAATAATGAGAAGGCTCACCAAAAATAATCCCAGGTATGAAGTAATATCCCTTATTTCAGAATGCATATGATAATTTTTTATTTGAATCATATTAGAAGTAATAAATCTTCCTTGAACGGAAATTATACCTGATTGCCTGAAATCTTTGTTAAATATTTCTATTCTTTCATTGGCAAACGTGATTATCTCAGATTGTTTATCAGAGTCTTGAATATAAGCCCTGTCAAGTTCAATGTATTTACCAACTCGATTATCATAATTGCGCAATGTTTTTACGTAATGATTATCTGCTGATTCAATAGAATTAACAAAGAAGAATGGAAGAAGTAAATAAATAGAAGTCCAAATAAGCAAGTGCTATGCAGTATAATCTAAAATTGTAGAAATTTATATTCGGTAAAATGATATGAACTGCTCTCTGGAACAACCATGGAATATCAGGTATAATTGCGCCTAAATAGATCCACAAGAAATCTGCTTTTTTAATAAATGTCCGTGTTGTAATTCCATTTACTGCTAAGTGTGCTAACGTATCTGGCATTGTTGAATATATTTTTCTTGCATATCACTAAATACACAATATTTTTCATTCTACATTCTACATTCTACATTCTACATTCTACATTCTACATTCTACATTCTACATTCTACATTCTACATTAATAATTTTACACTTGTGTAGTTTGCTTCAAAAATAATTTTTGCAATTCCTTAGCCTTGCGATTTTTCCAGACACCTTTGTGGTAAGCATACCCTGCCACAAGCGGCATAGCAATCGTAGCCTCGGAATAAACCATCTGCTCAAAGGTAGTTTCTACTTTTCCCCACGAACTGGCTTCTTTTAATGTTGAAGAGGAAAGGGCTCCATCTCTAACATCTGCAACTGTAATTTGGATGGCGTACTTGTGCATCGGTGCATCATCCTGAAGCAGGTCCGCCGCAACAACAATATCCTGTGTAAAGTTTTTAGGTACACCACCACCGATCATAAAGATTCCGGTTTCCTTTGAATGTAATTTAATTTGAGTAAGTTCAAGAAAATCTTTTGCAGAATCGATTGAAACATGTTTATCCGGATTTTTGGTTTGATGCATTACAAATCCAAAACCTGCTGAACAATCTGAGAAAGCAGGAACAAAGATCGGGACATTCTTTTTATAAGCTGTATAAACAACGCTGTCATCAACTTTAGGTCCACCGTTCATCTCTAAATATTTTCCAAACTCCCAAAGAAGTTCTCTGGACGAATATGGGCGCTGTTCTAATGTATCCAGAATTTTTGCAGTAGTTTCATCGCAAATTCTTAATTCATCTTCATCAATGAATGTATCATAAATTCTATCAATATGAAGATCGCGAAGTTGGTTATCATCGCTAAATGGTGTACCGATGTAATGTTTGAAACCGAGGGCTTCAAAAAAATCCTGATCAACCATTATGGCGCCGGTGGAAACTATTGCATCAACCATATTATTTGTTATAAGATCGTAAACGACTTTCTTTAATCCTGCACTGAATAAACTTCCAGCAAGCGTAAGAATAACTGTGCAATCTTTATCGATCAACATTCTTTCATAAATCTTAGCTGCACGATTCAAATCTCTTGCAGTAAAAGCCATTTTTTCCATAGCATCCACAAAAGGAACAACATTATAACTCTTTATGTCTATGTGTTGAATAATTTCTTTTAATAATTCTTTTTTGTCAGCCATTTTTATTTCACTCCAATTTTAATTTTCTGTTCAAAATATAAAAAAACAAATGATGAAAGAACAAAGAAATAAGTTATTAGTTTCCAATCACAAATATTAATTTCTGTTTCCTTCATTATACATTATAAATTTTTAATTCTACATTAAAATACCTTCTTCGCCAATTTTAAAATTCCTTGCTTCCACGGAACGCGATGAGAAATACCTGATTGGTTTTTGAACGAGTCTAGATTATCCAAATACCATTTGTAATTTCGAATCAATGCATCTTTGTTGGAGTACTTTGGTTTATAACCAAGAATCTTCTCAGCTTTTTCAATCGATACGAATGAATCTTTGGAAGCAGTTTCATAAACCCATTTATAAAGAGGGGAGAGTTTCAATGCTTCCAATAATCTTAAAGTAATTATGATCGGCTTTTCAGGAAGCGGTTTAATCTTTTTGCCAAAGCCAGCGTAATCAAGTACTGCCTGGTAGTCTTCTTTCATTGTTGTGAATTGTTTTGCACCAACGTTGAAAGTATCGTTCACAGTTTTTTCATCAAGAGTGCAACACAAATAGGTTGCTCTGCATAAATCTTCAACATCTAAAAGCTGGTAGCGATTCTTTCCGCTGCCAATCATTGGAAAACCATGTTTTTCATTTGCCCAATCATAAAACAATGCAAATACACCAAGACGTTCTGGACCTATGAATGACTTGGGTCTTAAGATTGGTACACACATTCCTTTCTTTCGGAATTCCAAACAAACTTCTTCAGCCTGTATTTTGGCTTGACCATAATAACCCACACCATCAAGTTTATCATTTTCGTAAAGTGGATGATGATTGGGGATTCCGTAAACTGCGGTTGATGAAATATGAACGAATCTTTTAATCCTATATTTTTCAGCCGCTTCCAAAAGAATTCTTGTTCCTGTAACATCGGTAGAAAATATTTCTTCCTTTGTATAAAGTGGTAAAGCCGCTGCAGTATGTATAACAATATCAATATTCTTCATAACATTGCCAACAACGTTTGGATCGCGAATATCTCCAATAATTATTGAAACTTTATTCTTAACATCTTTATAATCAAATTCCGCAATATCCAAAGATGTAATCTTATGCCCTTCATTTAGAAGAAAACGAATAAGATTGATGCCTAAAAATCCCGCACCACCTGTAATAAGAAAATTCATTAATCCCTCGCTTAAAAGATTTGTGGTAAAAATAACTAAAATAGTTCTACAACAGAAATAAATAAGAAAATTGAAATAATTTGTTAATTGAAAATGCAGTTACAATACCATAATTTTTTGGTAAAGAATTTTGCGGATACTGTGGATTATACTTTAGAAAAAAAAATAGAATATAAAATAGCGGTTGGAAGTATAGCATGCTCGCTATTATTGCATCTTTTGTGTGTGGTAATAGCTATAATAATCTTTAAACTAACTGATAAAGATTTGGTGCAATCCGGATATGTGGTTGTAAATACTTTGAAAGGAACATATTTAAAACAGCAAAATAATAAAGAGGTAGTTAGAGTCGATCATGCAACTGATGATAATCTTAAATCTGGTGAAAAAACAGAGTCACAGGAAAATAATTCACCAACTTCATATTTTTCAAATATTGAATCTGCAGGTTTAGATTCTACAAATCTTGAGCAGGTTTATAAAGAACATACACTCAATGTTCGATTGAAATACCCTGTTGGCTGGATCTATATCGATCAGCAACGGAAAAGCAAGTTAGATGGAATAACTTTTTGGTCTACAGACAATTCCTTTGATCCTCCACCATACATTCATATCGAAGTTGTAGATAAATATATGTTCAATCCAACGAGATATAAATTTACCCACAAATTCAAAACATTCGAGGGTTTTTATAATGAACCAGAAGAAATGGAAACGCAAATAACACAGCAAATTTACATCAAAACAAATGATGAAAAGGACTTTATTATTAAACTTATAATGAATGGACGAGAAAATTTTAAGAAATTTCAACCAATTTTCTTTGCGATGGTAGATTCTTTTCAGTTTGGGAATTCCTTTTTGTTTTAATCGTAAACCGTATTATTGCATCCATTTCAACATATCAGATTTTCCAGTAATTATATTTCTTGACTTTCTGCCTTGTTGGCGTTAATTTTAAGGACTTTTTTATTAAAAACATTTGATTCCGGAGGATATTTTCGTGAAGCAAGAGAAAATGACAAGGTTTATTAGAACCGAAGATGCTAACAAGAATTGGTTTATTGTTGATGCTAAGGATCAGGTTCTTGGAAGATTGGCTGCAAAAGTAGCCAGAGTAATTAGAGGAAAAGAGAAAGTTATATTTACACCTAATGCCGATACTGGTGATTATGTGATTATTATAAATGCTGATAAGATCCAGTTAACTGGAAAACGACCAACACTAAAAACTTATTTCCATTATTCTGGTTACCCAGGTGGTGGAAAAATAAGAAGCTTTTCCAACCTTGTTGGTTCAAATCCACAATTTGTTATAGAACATGCCGTTAAAGGTATGTTACCTAAAAGCAGATTAGGGAAAAAACTTATTAAAAAATTAAAAGTATATTCTGGCGAAACTCATCCACACGAAGCCCAGAAACCAGAATTATTAAGTATTTAACGGAGAGTTAATTTAATGATAGATAAAATTTTTGTTGGTAGAAGAAAAAGTTCTGTAGCTCGTGTAATACTTAGAGCAGGCGATGGAAAATTTATTATAAACGATAGAGAATTTGAACAAGCTTTTCCCTTACAAACTCATCGGGATGACATTATTTCTCCATTAAGAGTAACAGATACCTTTGGCAAATATGATGTAATTGTAAATGTGAGAGGTGGAGGATACACTGGTCAATCTCAAGCAATTAGATTAGGTATTGCCCGTGCATTGGAAGATAGCAATCCTGATTTCAGAACAAATTTGAAATCTGAAGGTTATTTAACAAGAGATCCTCGTATGGTTGAAAGAAAGAAATACGGAAGACCTAAAGCGAGAAAAAGATTCCAATTCTCTAAGAGATAAAACTTATTTATTAACATTCATACTTTTGGATTTACCGGCTGTGCCGTAGTGTAACTAAATGCAGCTATGGTTTAAGGTAAAGTTGAAAAAAGTAGAAGCAAAACAGGAAAGAAAAATGAAAAAACTAGAACTCACCGAACTTATTGAAGCGGGTGCTCATTTTGGGCACTTAACACGTCGTTGGAATCCTAAGATGAAACCATATATTTTTATGGAGAAAAATGGGATTCACATCATCGATCTTAAAAAAACAAAAACACTTTTAACTGATGCTGCACAGAAATTATCCGATGTTGTTGCTGAAGGAAAAAGAGTTTTATTTGTTGGAACGAAGAAGCAAGCTAAACATATTATTTCAGTTGAAGCTAAACGCTGTGAACAGAACTGGGTTAGTGAAAGATGGTTAGGCGGAATGCTTACTAACTTTTCCACTATACGCAAAAGTGTAAAGCGATTAACCAATATCGATAAAATGGAAAATGATGGAACATTCGAAAAGATTACTAAGAAAGAAAGATTGTTCCTTACAAGAGAAAAAGATAAACTAAGAAAAGTTCTGGATGGCGTAGAAACAATGACAAAACTTCCAGGTGCTTTGTTTATAGTTGATATTAAAAAAGAATCTATTGCAGTTGCAGAAGCAAAACGTCTTAATATTCCTGTCTTTGCGATTGTAGATACTAACTGCGATCCTGATTTGATTGATTATATTGTTCCTGCAAATGATGATGCGGTAAAAACAATTGATGTAATTTCTAAAGTAATGGCTGATGCTGTTGTTGATGGTTTAGGAAGAGCAAAAGAAGTGCGCGCCCTGGAAGTTGCTGAAAAAGAAAGACAAAAAAAAGAACGGGATGATGAAGAAAAATTAGTAAAAGAAGCAAGAGCTGCAAAAAAAGTACAAGCTAAAGAATTAGCTCAAAAAGCAATTGAACAATCTGCCCTGGAAAAAGCAGCTCAGGAAAAAGCAGCTCAGGAAAAAGCAGCTCAGGATAAAGCAGCTCAGGATAAAGCAGCTCAGGATAAAGCAGAAAATAAAGAAACAGAAAAAAAATAAGGTTGATTATGGCGATTAGTGCAGAACAAGTAAAATTATTAAGAGATAAAACTGGCGCAGGTATGATGGACTGTAAAAAAGCCCTTACCGAAGCTGATGGTGATTTTGATAAAGCGATTGATGTCTTACGAAAAAAAGGCGCTGCTGTTGCTACAAAAAGAGCAGAAAGAACTACTAATGAAGGAATTGTACTTACCAATATTTCAGAAGATAAAAAAACTGCTTATATGGTTGAAGTAAATTGCGAAACTGATTTCGTTGCTAAAAGCGATGACTTTATTCATTTTGCAAATTTAGCTCTTGAAGCAATTATTAACCATCAACCAAAAAATGTTGAAGAATTACTTGCATTAACTCAGAATGGAAAAGTGATTAATCAGGAATTGGAAAGTTTAATTGGAAAGATTGGGGAGAAGATCGCTGTTTCCAGATTCATAATTGAAAATTCTAAGAATGGAGCTTTAGTTGATTACATTCATCATGGTTCTAAACTTGGTGTTTTAGTACGCGTAGATGAAATTGCTAATGAGGGACTTGATGAAATGCATAACATCGAAAAAGATGTTGCAATGCAAGTTGCCGCAATGAAACCATTTTTTGTTTACCGGGAAGAAGTTCCAAAAGATGTTATTGATAAAGAAATTGACATTTATAAAGAGCTATCTAGAAAAGAAGGTAAGCCAGAACAATTACTTGAGAAAATAGCTGTTGGAAAACTAAATAAATACTACCAGGAAAATTGCTTATTCGAGCAGGCATTTATTAAGGATAACACCAAAACAATCAGTGATCTGTTTAAGGAATTCAACAAAAAATATTCTTCCAACGCAAAGCTGGTTCTCTTCCACAGGTATCATCTTAGTGACGAGAAAAAATAAATTTTTTAAAAAAGGTCTTTCAACAAGACCTTTTTTTTTATTAATTTGAAAGCCAAATTATGACACAACTAAAATATAAACGACTTCTTCTAAAACTCAGTGGTGAATCATTGATGGGTAAACGCGGACACGGGATTGATCCGGATGTCCTCGATTTTTATTCAACTGAAATAAAAAAAGTTCACCAGATTGGCGTGCAGGTTGGGATTGTAATTGGAGGCGGGAACATTTATAGAGGGCTAAATGCTGGCGAACAGGGTATAGACCGAGTAACAGGTGATCAAATGGGAATGATTGCAACTGTTATAAATTCACTTGCTTTGCAAAACGCCTGCGAACACAAAGAAATGTTTACCAGACTTTTAAGTGCAATTCATATGGAAGAGATAGCAGAACCATACATAAGACGCCGAGCTATCAGACATCTTGAAAAAGGAAGAATAGTAATCTTTGGTGCAGGAACCGGACATCCATATTTTAGTACGGATACCGCAGCAGCTTTAAGAGCAGTTGAAATTGAAGCAGAAGTTATTTTAAAAGGAACCCGCGTAGATGGTATATTTGATTCAGATCCGGAAAAAAATCCAAACGCAATAAAGTATGATCAGATTCCTTATTTGGATGTTTTAAAAAAACGATTAGGAATAATGGATTTAACAGCAATCAGTCTTTGCCAAGAAAATAATCTTCCAATTGTAGTTTTCAATATGAATAAACCCGACAACTTATTAAAGTTAGTAATGGGAGAAAATAATGGAACTAAAGTTGGGAATTTCTAAAATACAGGAATCAATTAATTCATAAACTATATAGAGGTTTAAATGAATCCAAGTATTAAAGATGCGAGCCATAGAATGGATAAATCAATTGAAGCTTTCCGGGGTGAAATTGCCAAGATACGAACAGGTAAAGCAACAACGGCTTTGCTTGATGGAATAAAGGTAGATTATTATGGAACTCCAACTCCGCTAAAACAGGTTGGTAACCTATCTGTGCTTGATGTTCATACACTTGCAATTACTCCATGGGATAAAACCTTAGTGCCAATAATTGATAAGGCAATCCTTAGTGCTGATCTAGGTTTAAATCCTCTTAGTGATGGTACAAATATTAAAATTCCCATACCTGCCCTAACCGAAGAAAGAAGAAAAGATATGGTAAAATTAATTAAGAAGATGGGAGAAGATGCTAAGATTGCTATTAGAAACGTTAGAAGAGATGCAAACGAGCATCTGAAGAGGCAGGAAAAGGAAAAGAAAATTACCGAAGATGAATTGAAAGAAGCAGAAAAGGAAACTCAAAAACTTACCGATGATCATATTACAAACATCGATGAAATTATTAAGCATAAAGAAAAAGAAATAATGGAAGTTTAGACATTGATGATTGAAGGTTGCGGATTGCTGAATTGAAAACAATCTGCAATCTTCATTTTAATTTTGCCAAATACCCATTCACAACCCGTATTTATTTTATTTACCTATTTTTATTTTCAATAAAATATTGTAGTTTCCTCCCATATTAAAAACCATTCTTGTTCAACAACAAAAGGAATTCCATATGAAGATAAGAAAAGAGGAAGCGCTTGAATACCACAGCGAAGGCAGGCGTGGAAAAATTGAAGTCGTTCCTACAAAGCCCTGCGTTACATCAAGAGACCTATCACTTGCTTATACTCCAGGAGTAGCAGAGCCATGCATGGAGATTTACAGAAATGATGATGATGTTTACCGTTATACTGCAAAAGGAAATTTGGTTGCGGTAGTTTCTAATGGAACTGCGGTATTGGGCTTGGGAGATATTGGTCCGCACGCTGGTAAACCAGTAATGGAAGGAAAGGGGGTTCTATTTAAAAGATTTGCTGATATCGATGTTTTTGATATTGAACTGAAAACGCACAACCCTAAAGAAGTAATTAGATGTGTGCAGTTGCTCGAACCAACTTTTGGTGGAATTAACCTGGAAGATATTAAAGCTCCGGAATGCTTTGAGATTGAAGAGGAGTTGATCAAGACAATGAATATTCCGGTATTTCATGATGATCAGCATGGAACAGCAATAATTTCTTGTGCAGCTTTAATTAATGCCTGCGAAGTAGTTGGTAAAAAGTTAGATGAAATTAAAATGGTTATTAACGGTGCCGGTGCTGCTGCAATTTCCTGTTGTAATTTATATTTGAAAGCTGGGGTTAAGTTAGAAAACATTATAATGTGCGATTCTAAAGGAGTACTTACAACCGATCGAAATGATTTGAATAAATATAAATTAAAGTATGCCCGGGAAACAAAACTAAAAACTCTTGCTGAAGCAATGGTTGGCGCAGATGTATTTCTTGGTTTATCAATTGCCAATGTTGTTACAAAGGATATGGTCCGCAGTATGGCAAATGATCCAATAGTATTTGCTATGGCTAATCCAGATCCGGAAATTACTTATGAAGATGGAACTGCTGCACGAAGTGATATAATTATGGCAACTGGAAGAAGCGATTATCCGAACCAGGTAAATAATGTTTTAGGATTTCCATTTATATTCCGTGGAGCGTTGGACGTTCGTGCATCTGCAATTACAATTGATATGAAAATGGCGGCAGTTCATGCTTTGGCAAATTTAGCTAAAGAAAAAGTTCCAGAAATCGTAATCAACGCTTATGGTGGAAATGAATTTTCTTTTGGAAGGAATTACATTATTCCTAAACCTTTCGATCCGCGAGTGCTATGGTACGTTGCACCCGCTGTAGCCAAGGCTGCAATCGAAGGCGGAGTTGCCCGTGTTACCATAGAAGATTGGGCAGCCTACGAAGAACAGTTAAAAGAACGGCTTGGAATGTCTAAAGAAGTTATCCGTGTTATGGTTCATAAAGCTCAAAAAAATCCACAGAGAATTGTTTATAGTGAAGGTGAAGAAGAAAAAATCATAAGAGCAGCTCATGCAGTTTATGATGATAACATTGGTCATCCAATTCTTCTTGGTGACGATACGATAATTAAAACGAAAATTGCTTCTCTTGGATATGACCTGGAAGAATTTATAATTGTTAATCCTCTCCAATCTGAAAAATTTAATATCTACGCTAATGAATTTTTTGCTTCACGACAGCGGAAAGGATGTTCAGTAAGACTGGCAAAAGAATTAATGCGACAGTCAAATTATTTTGGATCGATGATGGTGAAGATGGGCGACGCAGATACCTTAATCGGCGGTTTAACCACATTTTACCCTGAAACTATCCGACCTGCATTACAGTGCATCGGAGTAAGAGATGGTTTTAAAGTGGTTTCTGGTTTATATATTGTAATTACAAAAAAAGATGTTTATTTCTTTGCTGATTGTACGGTTAATGTTAATCCTAATGCTGCACAGTTAGCAGAAATTGCAATTGCTGCCGCAGACACGGTAAAACAATTTGATATTGAACCCCGGACAGCCATGCTTTCCTTTAGCAATTTTGGAAGCGCACCATATCCGGAATCCATAAAAGTAAAAGAAGCAGTACAAATTGTGCAAAGGTTAAGACCAGACTTAAAAATTGATGGTGAGATGCAAGCTGATGCTGCTGTTGTTTCGCAAATACTGGAAAACGATTTTCCATTCAACAAAATTAAGGGAAAAGTTAATGTTCTGATATTCCCGGATTTGAATTCTGGTAATATTGCTTATAAGCTGATGGCAAGAATTGGAGAAGCAACAGTTGTTGGTCCAATCATAATGGGGATGAATAAATCTGTCCACGTTTTACAGCGCGGTGCCACAGTTGATGATATAATTAATCTATCGGCAATTGCTGTTGTAGATGCGCACCACAAATCAAAATAAATATTATTTAGAGACGGTGAAAGCCGTCTCTATTAATTAAATGTAGTTTTGTTTCTTTACCTTGATTTTACAATTATCAGTAAATGTTTTATCAGAGTAAATCTGAAGTAGTTTACCAAACACATTCTTTTTGTTAGAATAGAGCAATAAAAAAATTAAATCAACGGTTCGTATAGAAAATAAACAAATTATTTGGGCAATTTTTCTTAAAACAATCACAAAACAATTTAGTTTTATTATTTCTTGTTTTAATGTAATTTTTATGTGAGAATATTTCATCTTACAAAGATTTATTTTGGCAATCTATTGTTTAAAAACGTATTATATTTTATAGGAAGCATCGTAGTTTTTATCGCAGGAATGATTGCCTATGGTGTTATTCTGAAAGTAAGTGAGCCATCTATGCCAGAAGCTATGGTCTCTAAAGGATTACGTTATCTGGTAAATGTTTCTATTCATATTGATAGAAAAAAATTCAAGCTTGATCTGTATTCGGACACTATTTTAGTAAAATCATATAGCGCTGTTTTTGGAAGAAATAGTTCATCGCATAAAACTTTTACAAATGATGATACAACCCCAATTGGCAGATATCAGATTTGCAGTATTGATACTTTTTATAAATATCACAAATTGTTTAGATTAAATTATCCAAACCAGAAGGATGCAGCAGAAGCACTATCAATGAAATTGATTTCCAAGAATGAATATGATAAAATGGTAACCGAAATTGAAATTGGAGATTGCCCTCAAATTAAAGATGAAAAATTGATAATTGGAATTCACGGAATTGGTAAGTTAAATTATATTTTTAAAAATCTGCCATTTGTTTACAATTGGACTAACGGTTCCATTGCAGTAAGCAATGAAGACATTGACGAACTATATTCAGCAATAAAAGTAGGTACAGATGTTATCATCAAAAATTAGGTTTTTCAGCATTTTATTATTTTTAATAGCGGGAATGATTTTTATATCTTGTGATAAAAAAGATCCCGACAAACAAGTTTCCTATACGGTTTCTCCGGATTCTGCTGCAAGTATTGATAAAGCAATTCTTGCAAACGAGGCAAAGAAAAATCTTGGAGATAAAATACAAATCTTTGATACAGGTTTGTTTGAAAGTGACTCCCTAAAAGGATTGGTTGTTGGAAAGGAATTTATTGGTGACAAGGAATGGGGAATGAAATTTTATTATTATAAACTCATAAACAATACTCCAAAGCAGATATTTGAAACTCCACTGCTAAACGGTTCGTTTAATGAGTGCCTTGTAAGAAAAATAAAAATGGCAAACTATAATTATGAGATGATTTATTATGATTCGCAGGATTACTTTATGGGTTCGGGTGGTGGTGAAGTGTTTAATTATCTCATCGACTTGAATGAAAAGAATGTTTATTATGCACATTTTTTTACAACACCAGATAGACCGGTGTCTCTTTATTTATCTTCTAACATAAACAAACCTGATATTAAAGATTTTATAGTTAAGCATTTTCAAAAGGATTACCCTGGTTTGAGTATTGTTAACAAAGATATCAATCTTGATAAAGCGCTTTAAATTTAGATTAAACACGGAGTTCTATTGCCATACAGGATAAAGCTGCTTTTTATATTTGCATTTTTCCTTACAGCAAATATTTTTGCCCAGGAACCAGAAAATTTTGAACTGGTAAGCATTCAATTTCATGGTAATAATTCTCTTTCTACTTCCGATCTTACCGGGGTAATTGCTTCCCGTTCTACACCAAATTGGTTTTATATTTTTTTACATAGCATTTGGAAAAATATCGGTAAACCTGCCACTTATTTTGATTCAACTAAAATTCCGGAAGATGTAAAAGCACTGGAAAGTTATTACCGGGATAATGGATTTTTTGAAGTAAAAGTTATTCCGAAATATTACATCGATAAACCGGCTAAGGAAGCAACAATCGTTTTCCACATTGATGAAAACGAGCAATTTAAGATTAGTAGTTTTGTTGTACGGGGATTGAGGAATCTTCCAGATGAATTTAAAGAAAGGATAAACAATGATATTACGATTGATACAAATGACGTTTACTCTAAAGAAACGATTGAAAAAAATAGAGAAACTATATTAACTTTTCTGCTTGATCATGGTTATATGCTTGCGCAAAAATTTCCACCTCAAATATTAATTGATACTTCAAAAAAAACTGTTTCTCCAAGAATTAGATTTAGTCCAGGAATCAGATACAAGATCAAAGAAGTAAGAGTAGGTAAAACAGGTCCGGGTAAGGATGATGTTCAGGATACATTATTGAAAAAACTTGTTGCAATTTTACCTGGAGATTATTACAGCCTTGAAAATATAAATAAAGGTCAAATCAGACTTTATCGAACAAGTTTATTCTCTTCTGTTCTTGTTAATACTGTGCTGTCAGATACTGTTGGAAATCAGGTACCTCTTAATATCAACAGTGATATTGGAATGTTAAATGAATTTTCTCCAGAAATTATTTTGAATAACCAGGCGAGCGCTTTTAATTTAGGTTTAGGTTTATCTTATACAAAGAAAAATTTTCTTGGCGATGCACGTAATTTTACAATCGGAGCAAGTTTTGCTGTTCAGGATATTTTTAACGTAAATTATGCAAAAATTCCAAATTTCATCGCCATGAGTGATACTTCAATTTTAGGTTATTTAGATGCAAGAATAGCAATTGATCAACCATATCTTTTTGGAGATCCGATAAGATCGAAACTTGAATTATATTCAACAATCAATAAACAAAAAGAATATAAGTCAACTTCTCTTGGTTCAAAAATAAGTCTGGATTTTGAACTACCAAAGTTTGTTTACTTTACTGCCTTCCAGCTTTATTACGATATCGACAGATCAAAATACAGTTTTAACAGTGATTATATAAAGCGAATATTGGAGAGTATTGTTAAAAATGTTCGCCAGGATATTGTTGATTCTTTGACTAACAATCTGGGTTCAGCAGGTAAAAGAGATTTTACTACTTCAATAATAGGATTTGATTTATATGCCAATAAATCAAACGATCTGCTTTTTCCATCAAATGGATATTCTCTTTTTGTTACCTTACAAGAAGCTAACTTTCTCCCTGCTTTATTAGATAAATGGTTCAATAGTAAATTCCAGCCTAAAGCACAGTTTTATAAAATTGTAGTACAGGGAACTTTGTTCCCTCACATATACAAGTCAAACCTTTCCTCATTTGGGATGAAATTGAAAATTGGATATATACATACTTACAAGGGTTTATCTTCAGACATTCCATTTAACTCACGTTTTACTTCCGGTGGAAGCAACTCGGTTAGAGGTTGGAGAGCGCGGGAATTAGTCCCACTTTCCAATTCATATAGCGTTTATGATTTAACGGTGCAGAATTTTTTAGATAAATATCTGAACAAAATTCCAATTGGTGGAACGTTCCAGCTCGAAGGTTCAATAGAAACCAGAAACCGATTGATCGGTCCGATAGGAAGCGCACTATTTCTTGATTTTGGAAACACGTGGGATGGGTATAAACAATTCCGATTTGATAAAATTGCTGTGGCGGTTGGATTTGGTTTAAGATTTTATTCCTCATTCGCACCAATACGTGTGGATTTCGGATTCAAAGCCTATGATCCATTTGACGGAAAAACATTTTTCGAAAAATTTAAAAATTCATCTGTCTTCAATAATATAGAATTCCATCTTGGTATTGGAGAAGCGTTTTAATTTAAAGTTAGAAAATTTACAAAACAATAATTGATAAATGGAAAAAAATGAAGTGTAAAGTTATCTCACTATTTTTAATAGTTGTAGGCATCAGTAGTTCCAGTTTTGGACAAAAAGAATTCATCAGTGTGAATGGAAAGAAGGTTGAAATATTCACATCGAGTTTAGAGAACAACCAGAACGGGAAACCTGTAATCGTTTTCGAAAATGGAATGGCAAGTAAATATGGTAGCTGGGAAACTGTTATTAATGAAGTATCAAAAACATCCGCAGTATTTTCTTATAACAGACCAAGAATTGGAGAATCCGAGAATGACAGTCTGCCTCCAACCACCGAACATATCGTCAGTAATTTAAGAAAGATGCTTTCGGAAAATGGGCTCAATCCACCTTACTTATTAGTATCACATTCTTTTGGTGGTGCATATATAAGAAGTTTTGCGTCTTACTATCCAGATGAAATTGCCGGACTTATTTTTGTTGATCCAATCGATTTCACAAAAAAGAAAGGTGATGGAGATCTTCCATATTTGGAAATTGGATTAAAGCAACATCAAATCGATTCTATGTTTGCAAAACCTTACGATAATTTCATTAAAAAACTATATGCCGAAATGCCAAATTTTTATGTGGAAGAAGTAAAAATATCGAGGCAATTAACCAAAACTGAATTTGAAGAATGCAATCGTAATCCTTTACCGGATGTTCCTGTTCATTTTATCAAGGCTGGTGGATATCCCACAACTCCTGATGATAGGGGAGTAACAAGTTTTGATAAGGTGAAGTTGTTTAGAATTGATAACAATTTAAAGATGAAACGTTGGATGGCACTACTAGATCCATTGAAATATGGAAAGTTTTTTTATTGCTCTAACTCCGGACATTCTGTTCAAACTGATGATCCTGAAACAGTAATTTCAAGTATTAAACTGGCTCTGATTGATTACGACAGAATTCAAAAAGAAAAAGCAAACGACCATAAATAATAATTATGAGAGTTGACGTAAGTTTTTAATTAAGTTGAGAACATTTGTCTTTAACAAAATCCAATTCTATCTTGGAATTAAGAAGTGTTTTACAAAAATGTTAATGAGTTCCCATTCAAAATATATTTAGGCTGTTTAATATATTAGTGTTAAATTTTAAATAATTATTTATTTTATAGATTATGAATAGGTCATCTTTTAAAAGGATTTCGAAAATCCGAGTTGGGGAAGCTAAAAAACTTTTAGAGGAAAATCATTTTTGTGGTGCTTATTATTTAATTGGTTATTCAATTGAATGCGCTTTAAAAGCCTGCATATCCAAACAAATAAAGAAATATGATTTTCCCGATAAGAAATTAGTATCAGAATCACATACACATGATTTGGAAAAGTTAATTAAAATATCTGGTTTAATAACCGATTTTGATAAAGATAGAAAAAATAATTCTAACCTTGAACTCAACTGGACTATCGTAAAAGACTGGTCCGAAGCTTCAAGATATAGTGATGGATTTACAGAAAACCAAGCCCTCGATTTATATAATGCTTGTACAAATAGACAAAACGGAATATTAACATGGATTAAAAGAAGATGGTAAAAAATAATATATCTACAGAAATGGTAAATGAAGGGATTAGCTTAATAAAGAAGTTAGATTCATTAGAAATGCAACCTGAAGCTGCTTTATGGTTTTATGATGTTGATAAAAACAGTTGGAAATTCATCATTGCAGAAAAAAATTTAAAAAAGGAAGGACCTAAGTCCCTTTACAAAAAAATTCAAATCTTACTTTTAAATTCCCCAAATGAATTTCCTATTATTTCTCTTTCAGACATCGTTCTCTTGGATGAAAAGGAGCAACTTATATCACTTCTTCGTTCAGCTTATCGAACTGGTAAAGGTATTAGTAATATTAGATTCAGTCAAAATGTTATCAATGGCACAATGATAGAGGATGCTCTGATTTATAGACTTTAAATACACTGACCTACAAATTATTCAACATTTTGCATTAGTAATGAGATGTTTTTTAAATTTTTGGGATAGTGAACAATAGTAAAGTATTTTTGTTAATCATTTTCAATACCTTTTTCCTTTTCTTTACAACAATATTCATTTCCTTAATTTATTTCTTACTTTTATAAATATTCCATCAAACTATTTTCAGTTTTCGCTATTCTGTCTACATTTCTTTTGGTTTGTATGGCAGACGATTTTTAGGTAAATTTTAACAGTAAATTTAGGATGTTAAATGATCTCCAGTATGACTGGTTTTGGAAAGAGTTCAATTCAAAAAGATGGATATTGCTGCGACGCCGAAATTAAAAGTGTTAATAGCAGATATTTAGAAATTTCCCTTAAACTGCCTAAAAGCTTGATTAATAGGGAATATGAAGTACGCGAATTAATCAGGAATAAAATCAAAAGAGGTAAACTGATTATCAGTCTTCAACTTAAAAAGGATGGATTTGAAAACAGCAAACCAGTCCTAAATAAGGATAATCTTAAATTTGCAATTGGATTTCTTAAAGACGTTCGTAAACACTCAAAGATAAAAGATAAAATTACTCTTGGTCATCTTTTAAGTTTTCAGGAAATCTTTTTTTCTGAAACTTCAGAAGAATCTGAAGCAGAATTTATTTTGGTACAGGATGCTTTGCTGCTCGCTATTGATGAACTAAAGGAGATGAGGCAAAAGGAAGGAGAGGAATTATTCAAGGATATTTCACAAAGATTAATTAGCATTCAAAATTCTGTTAGCCAGGTAGAAGAAATAAGTAAGAAAAACATCACCGAATATTTTGAAAAGTTGAAAGAACGAGCAAGAAAAATTCTTGATAATGTTGTTGAAAATAGTGATCGGTTAGATCTGGAACTTGCTCTGCTTATAGATAAGTCCGATATTACTGAAGAATGCGTTCGATTAAACAGCCACGCAAAATTTTTTCTGGAAACAATGCATAACGAAGGTGATGTTGGTAGAAGATTAAATTTCCTTTGCCAGGAAATAAACAGGGAAGCAAACACGATTGGAAGCAAAGCATTATCAACAGAAATATCTCATTCAACTGTTGCCATAAAAGAAGAGATTGAGCGGATTAGAGAACAGATTCAAAACATCGAGTAGTAATTGAATAATAGTGGTGGAAAAATATTTGCAGTTTCTGCACCAAGCGGTGCCGGAAAATCCACGATTGTAAAGCAAATATTAAAGACATATCCGCAAATTATTTTTTCAGTATCAGCTACTACAAGAAAAAAAAGAAACGATGAGGTTGATGGCAGAGAGTATTTTTTTATTTCTGAAGATGAATTCAAAAAGAAAATTGAAAATGATGAATTTGTTGAATGGGAAAAATTTTACGATTATTACTATGGTACGTTAAAGAGTTTCATAAATAAAAACATACAATCAGGTAAATCTGTTATTATGGAAGTTGATGTTAATGGTGCTCTAAGCATTAAAAAACTTTATCCGGATGCCACTTTGGTTTTTATAGCACCTCCAACGTTTGAAGAGTTAGTTAATAGATTAAAAAACAGGAATACCGAAACAGAAGAAGATCTAAAGAAAAGAATTGAGCGCGCAGAAATGGAGTTGAGTCTTAAAGATAAATTTGATTATTTTGTAATCAACAACCATTTAGAAACAGCAATTTTAGAAGTAAAAAGAATAATTGAAAATAAATTAAAGGAGAATATAGATGCGAATTGAACCAATCGATTTAAAAAAACTTGATGAAAAAACGGCGAACGTATATGAAGCTGTTATTGTGGCTGCTAAAGAAGCAAAAAGAATTAATGAAGAAACAAGATTGGAATATAACACTCTTGTAACAACCATTCCCGCTAAAGGAATTGAAGATGATGCTGAAGATATAGATAATCCAGATCAGCTTAAGGTTTCTCTTGAATTTGAAAAGAGACCGAAACCACATCTTCGTGCATTACATGATTTGTTAGATGGAAAATTAGAATTCTATTACAAGCAGAATAGAGAAAAATGATTTATGATCCTTTAAGAAACAAAAAAATTATTCTTGGTGTAACCGGTGGGATAGCAGCTTATAAATCCTGCCTGTTAATCAGGAGCTTAGTAAATCGTGGAGCGGAAGTAAGAGTTATTATGACTCCTTCCGCTCTTCAGTTTATTGCACCTCTAACACTTTCTACACTTTCCGGCAATGCGGTAATTGTAAACATATTTCCGGAAACTCAAAAAAATGGTGTTGATCTAAAAACCTGGCACATAGAATATGCTCTATGGGCTGACTTAATGATAATTGCACCGGCAACCACAAATACGATTGCCAAAATTGTTCACGGCTTTTGCGATAATGCACTAACCACTGTTGTCTCAGCTTTAAGATGTCCTTTGATTGTTGCTCCTGCGGCGGATATAGATATGTACTCAAACAAAATAGCTCAAGCAAATTTTAATAAATTGAAAGAAGATGTTGGAGCTTACATTGTTGAAGCAGAAAAAGGAAATCTTGCAAGCGGTTTATCCGGAATTGGCAGAATGGCTGATGTAAATAAAATTGTTGATGCATCTGAAATAATCCTATCTGGTTACAATCAGGATTTACTTAATAAAAAAATTTTAGTTACTGCCGGACCAACTTATGAAGATATTGATCCTGTTAGATACATTGGGAACCGCTCCTCCGGAAAAATGGGATACAGCATTGCAAAGGCAGCATTCTTGCGTGGAGCAGAAGTAACTTTAATTTCAGGTCCATCTTCGGAGAATATCTACCAGGAAATAAATTTAATCCAAGTTCGTTCCGCTAAAGAAATGTTAAATGCTGTTAAGCAGAATTTAGAGAATAATAGCGCTTTAATTATGTCTGCCGCGGTTGCTGATTATACTCCGTTGGTTAAAGCTGAAACAAAAATTAAAAAAGAAGAAAATCTATCTTCCATTAAATTAAAAAAGACGGAAGATATTCTTGGTTCGCTTAAAAATAATAATAAAAAAATTGTAGGATTTGCGCTTGAAACTGATAATCAATTAAATAACGCAAAAAAGAAATTAGCTGAAAAGAATCTGGACATCATTGTTCTAAACTCAGTTAGCGCGGATAATTGTGCATTTGAAAGCGATACAAATAAAATTACGGTAATTCACAAATCCGGCGAAACGAAAGAGTTTTCATCAATGAGCAAATTTATGGCAGCTAACGAAATCCTTTCTGAATTAATTAAAATTTTATAGAATGCTCGAAAAAAATATAAATCTATTAATTGAAGCGCTTAAAGATCAACAAGAAATTTTTGGTGATGTTCTGTTTGAAAAATCTTCTTCCGGTAAAATTGATTATGAAGAAATTGGAATTGAAGTGAAAAAGAAAATAGAAGTGAAAAAGAAAATTGAAGTAAAAGAAGTAGTAAGTGAACCATCATTGAAAATTGGATATAAATTTAATAATAAGAATTTTGAAGTAAATAGTTTAGATGAATTTAATAAGCTGATTTGTGAATGCCAAAAATGTCCGCTTGGCAAAACAAGAAATAAATTTGTGTTTGGTGTTGGAAATCCAAATGCTGATGTAATGTTGATTGGAGAAGCTCCAGGTGCCGAGGAGGATGCTCAGGGTGAACCATTTGTTGGAAGAGCAGGCAAGCTGTTGACTGATATTTTAAAAGCAATTAATTTTGAGCGCGAAGAAGTTTATATTGCTAATATTATCAAATGCAGACCGCCAGGAAATAGAAATCCTCTGCCAGAAGAAATGGAAATGTGCATGCCATATCTTCAACATCAAATAGCACTTATAAAACCAAAAGTGATATTGTGTTTAGGCTTGGTTGCTGCATCTGCTATGCTGAATACCAAGCAGGCATTAGGAAAACTGAGAGGTAGTATTTTTGAGATTGGGAATATAAAAACTATGGTTACTTATCATCCCGCCGCCCTTTTAAGAAATCCAAATTGGAAAAAAGGATGTTGGGAAGATGTACAAAAGTTTAGAAAATTGTATGATGAATTGAATAAATAAATTCTTCGTTTTTTTATTAGAAAGATTCTTAAATTCCAAATAGTAACTTGATATTTTAAGAAACAGCTTGGAAATAATTCTGTAATTAGGTTTAGTAATGGCAAGAGCAAAAAAAAACGATACTGCTTTACAAAAAATGGAAGCTGCAAGTGTTAAACCACCGGCTGCACCAGAAGTTGAAATGTCTGTTTTAGGAGCAATGCTTATTGAAAAGGAAGCTGTTCCAAGGGGAATAGAATTACTTACAGCAGATAATTTTTATCTTAAAGAGCATCGGATAATTTTCGAGGCAATGAAAAATCTTTTTGAAGCAAATGAGCCGGTAGATACTGTAACGCTATATGAAGAATTGAAACGTTCTGGACAAATCGATCAGGCTGGTGGTCCAACTTATATTAGCAAACTTTCGCAAAATATTTCCTCCGCTGCAAATGTTGAGTACCACGCAAAGATAGTTTTAGAAAAACACATTTTAAGAAGTTTAATCTCTTCTTCGATGGAAATTGCGAAATCGGCTTATGAAGGTTCGGATGATGCATTTGAATTATTAGACAGTGCCGAGCGAAAAATATTTGAAATTACCGAACAGACTTTAAAAAAATCTTATACTCCAATGAATAAAGCTGTTACTGATGCGATGGAATACATCGAGCTGATACATGATAAAAAACGACAGCAGTTTGCCGTACCAACAGGATTTTACTTGCTTGATGATATACTTGGTGGCTTTCAGCGTTCTGATTTGATAATTCTTGCTGCACGCCCTTCGATGGGTAAAACAGCTTTAGCCCTGTGTCTTGCCAGAAACGCAGCAGTTGATTACAAAGTGCCTGTTGCCATCTTCAGTCTTGAAATGGCGACAATTCAAATGGTAATCCGTTTAATATGTGCTGAAGCCCGGCTGAATGCTCATTTAGTAAGAACCGGAAAACTGCCGATGGAAGATGCGCACAAACTTACAAAGAATATTCATCGTATTAGCGAAGCGCCGATTTATATCGATGATTCTCCTGCACAGACAGTTTTGGAAATAAGAGCCAAGGCGAGAAGATTAAAAGTTGAAAAAAAAGTTGGACTTATAATTATAGACTATTTACAGCTAATGAATTCTTCATCTAAAATGGAAAGTCGTGAGCGGGAAATCTCGCATATTTCACGTTCTTTAAAATCGTTAGCAAAAGAATTAAACATTCCAGTGCTTGCTTTAGCACAGTTAAACCGAGCTGTAGAAGCACGAACAGATAAACGACCCCAGCTTTCCGATTTGAGAGAATCAGGTTCAATTGAACAGGACGCGGATGTTGTTATGTTCATTCATCGACCGGAGTATTACGGAATTAAACAGGACGCCGATGGAAACAGTACGGAAAACATTGCTGAAATAATTGTTGGCAAGCAGAGAAATGGTCCTACAGGCGATGCCCATTTAACATTTTTAAGAGATTATGCCCGGTTCGAAAACCTTGAAGAATCCAAGTACAGAACACAACTTGCTAGACAAGAATCAGAAGTTAAAGAGGAGGATTATCCATTTTGAAAACTTTAATCACTTTATTAATAACTGCTTTATTTTCAATTCTCACATTTTCTCAAGTAGATTTTACTGAGAAAGATAAAGAAATTTGTAAATCAAAATTTCAATTAGCAGTTGATAAACAGCTAAATCAAAAAGCAATTAACGATGTAATTGCGGAAATTGGAAAAAGTTTTTTAGGACTTGAATATGAAGCCCACTCTCTTGAAAAGGAAGGTGATGAAAGGTTAGTTGTTCATTTAACTGGTCTTGATTGCACAACTTTTCTGGAGAATGCTTTGGTATTTGCCCGGTGTGTAAAGTCCGGCAAAACATCTTTCGAAGATTATCAAAATGAGCTAACAAAGGTTCGTTACAGAGATGGAAAGATAGCTGAATATCCTTCACGCCTTCATTACTTTTCTGATTGGTTTTACGATAATGAAAAAAAAGGAATTGTAGAAAACATTACCAAAAGCATTGGTGGAAAAATCTGCCCAAGTAAAGTTGGTTTTATGACTAAGTACAGAGATAAATATGTTCAAATTGCTACCAACGATAAGTTTTATAATCTAATTAAAAAACAGGAAGATGAAATAAATGGCAGGGGATTTTATTACATTCCTAAAGCAGATGTAAGTAAGATTGAAGATAAAATTGGTAATGGATATCTGATTGCCATTACTTCTGGTGTTGATGGATTAGATATTGCCCACGTTGGTATTGCCGTTAAATTGGATGATGGCAGAATTCATTTTTTGCATGCTCCATTAAGTGGTGCTAAAGTTCAGATAACCGAAAAACCTCTTCACGATTATTTGGCGAAGAATAAAAACCATACTGGAATTGTAGTTCTTAAACCTTTGGAATTAACCAGTAAATAAAATGTTAATTTGAAAATTGAAGATTGGATTATTGTAATAATTTCCAATCTTCATTTTTTTTTGCTAATCTTCAATTATTAAACTTCTTAAAATCTTTAAATTTTCCAGGTCTTCCAGTTGCCCTTTTGTTTTTGGAGTTTCCAGAATTTTTGGAATAGATAAAAGTCGCTTGTCATTCATAATATTTTTAAAACCATCCAGACCAATAAATCCCTTACCAATATGTTCGTGGCGATCTACTCTGCTGCCTAAATCTTTTTTACTATCGTTCATATGAATGCACTTAAGTAAATCTAATCCGATTATATCATCAAATTCTTTAATTGTTTTATTGTAATCTTTCGGCGCTCTCAGATCATAACCTGCTGCAAAAATATGCGCGGTATCTATGCAAACACACATCCTGCTTTTATCATCAACCAAATCAATTATTTCTTTTAATTGTTCAAACTTGTATCCAAGCGAAGTTCCCTGACCCGCAGTTGCTTCAAGCATGCTTTTAACTTTGAATCCTTTGGTTTCTGAATGAGCAAGATTCAAAGATTCTACGATTAGCTTTATTCCAGCTTCTTCTCCTCTACCAAGATGCCCGCCAGGATGGAAATTAAGGTAAGGAATTCCTAATTGTTCACATCGCATTAATTCATCAGTAAAAGATGTACGGGATTTCTGAAGGATAGTTTCATCTGTAGCGCAAAGATTTATCAAATAACAATCATGGGCTACATCCGGATTTATTTTTGATTTGTTTAACAGGCTTTTATAAGAAGCAATTTCAGATTCAGAAAGCGGTTTGGCAAACCATCTGTTATTATTTTTGGTAAAGATTTGCATTGTGTTGAATTGAAGTTCTTTGGCAAGTACAACAGCTTTTGAAACTCCACCTTCAATGGAAGTATGCGCACCGAGTAAATGATTGACCATAATAATTCTCCTTAGAACTTATAAAACTTAATTTTTGGAATTATCTTGAAACCTGAAATTTTGAAAATTCAAGACAAAGATTCCAATTTGTAGTTTATCATAAATTAAAATAAATTATTAAAGAAGCAAAAAATTATTGAATTGTCATCTAAATTCTGCAAAAAAACATAATTATTTAAAAAATTTGTTGCTTTAAGTTATGAAAAATTTAATTTTGAGTTAGTAATTATTAATGTTTTGTGGAAGTTCATTTTTGTTTTGCAATTCTTAAGGTTTTATAAAATTGATAATCATTAAATATTTCTTAAAAATATTAGGAAGATAAAATGGCAATTACAATACCGGAACTACCTTATCCAAAAGAAGCACTTGAACCATATATCAGTGCTAAAACTCTTGAGTTTCATTATGGAAAACACCACAATGCATACGTGGTTAATACAAATAAACTTATTGAGGGAACTGAATTATCAGATGCAACCCTGGAGTTAATTATAAGCAAGACTTATGGTGATAGTTTTAGAGTAGGACTATTCAACAATGCTGCACAGGTGTGGAATCACTCATTTTACTGGAACTCAATTAAGCCGAATGGTGGTGGCAATCCAACAGGAAAAATTGCAGATAAAATTGAATCTGACTTTGGCAACTATCAAAAGTTTGTAGAAGAATTCAAAAATGCCGGTGCCACACAATTTGGAAGCGGCTGGGCGTGGTTAGTTATTGAGAACCACAAACTGAAAATTATTAAAACAACTAATGCCGATACTCCAATAGTACATAATTTAAAACCGTTACTTACGGTTGATGTTTGGGAGCATGCTTATTATCTGGATTATCAGAACAGGAGACCAGATTATTTATCAACATTTATAGAGAAATTAATTAATTGGGATTTCGTAAATAAAAACCTGGCTTGATTAATTACACAATCAGAATAAAACATCTTGACATTTATGAATGATGGTTGTAGTTTATAAAAGGTTTTATCTTTTTCATAACTGGATTGTTGCTGAATTGTTTCTTTTTCTAAGTGTTACAAATTTCGTAATTAACATTTAATCAGAAAAAATGTGAAGATTAAAATGAAAACACCTTTTATTATTTTACTTAATTATTTTCTTTATTCATCAAACCAATGATTTCCCATGTTTCATTAAAAGTTGGAAAGGTAACCGGTTATTATATTTTAATTAAAGATCAATCAGAATAAATTATTTTTCGTAACAAATATTCAGGAGTACACTATGAGAAAATCTCTTTACATTCTCGCTATTATTTCTGCTTTTCTTCTTTGCTCAACAAATTTAAGCCTGGCTCAAGGAGTTTTAATTGGTCCAAGAGTAACTGGAAACCTTAATATATATAATGCAAAAGGTCTTACAGGTACGTGGAATGGAATTGGAGTTGGTGTTGGTGGAACTGTGGATCTTTCGTTTAGTAAAAATATTGGGATGATGGTTAATTTAACTGCTTTCGATATGAAAAACTTTTCTAATTCTATAACAAATAATAATCAAACTACAGAAACCTCTTTATCACTTTCCTATTTCACTCTTGACCCGATGTTTAAAGCTGAGTTCAGCGGTTTCTATATGCTTGGCGGTGCATCTTTTGGAGTAAAAATTAATTCTAGTGGTGAAAGAACTCAATCGGCGACTGGACAGGCACCTACCGTAACTACTCTTGATTTAGAAACAAAATCGATTAGATTTGATTTTGCAGTTGGGACAGGGTATAATTTTAAATTATCTCCAACAATGTATTTAGGCGCGGATTTTATTGCTTACATTCCTATAACTGATACTTATAACTTCCCAGGTCAAAGTAATAGTATTTTATCTTTGAAACTGGGTGCTTCTTTAAAGTTCAAAATTGATTAAGGGAGGATATATGAAAAGATTATTACTAATTCTTTTACCTTTATTTTTTCTTTTGATCTATGCTGGATGTAAAAGCGATTCAGGTGGAACAACTACTGATCCTTTCGGTGGCGGTGGTGGTGGAGGAAATAATACTGGTAATGTAACATTTACAACTGCTATAGTTCAAAATAATCAAAACCAAACATACTTCGAATTTAAGCCAAGTACAGGTGTAGTAGTAACTAAAATTGCAGCTAAATGTCCAGCCTTAAACATCAATGATGAAATAAATGATGCAGATATTGTTGATGATGTTTTTAGTTCGACTCAACCACTGTATGTTGGTCCAATTACAGTAAATTTACAAACTGGTCAAGCTTGGGCCTTTACTTTTTCTGGTAAAATTGGGAGTACAACAGGTCAAGCATTTACTTCTTCTTTTAACTATTCCGTACCATAATCGGTTTTATTGTTGTCAGATTAATCTTTACTAAAAAGATTTTGTTGAAAAAGCTTGCTCATCTTGAGCAAGCTTTTTTTATATTTGGAAGGTATCCAAATAAATAATAAAAAATCAAAACTTAAGGAGTGTAAAATGAAAAAGTATTTAACATTTTTTTTCTCTTTAGTTATAGTTATTTGTTTTTCAAATTGTGGCGGATCAACTGACTCCCAAAAAGACGCAGTAAAAATACCAGAGTGGTATTCGTCAGTTCCAAGCGATGTGAATTATCTTTTTTCAAGCCGGACTTCAAGTCAAAAGGACCTTCAGCAGGCTGTTGATGAAGCAGTTTACGCAGCCCGGACGGATGTTTCCAATCAAGTAGATCTTCAGCTTCAAAGTTTATTAAAAAAATTTGATACTGAACTTGGTTTAAGTAATGACCAAAATTTACTGCAGCAGTTCGACCTTCTTATAAAGTTGATTGTAACGCAAAATATAAACAACAGCAACGTGCAAAAAAAAGAAGTGGTAAAAGATGGTGAAAACTGGAAGGCTTACATTTTGGTTTCCTTTGAAATCGGTAAAGCCAACCAAGCAATGCTGGATCAAATAAAAAATAATAACTCTATCTTCAATAAAGTTAAATCTTCAAATACATTTGATGAATTAAATAAAGATGTTAAAGAATATGTTCAATGGAAATCGACTCAAATAAAATAATATCCTATTTGAAAGTAAAAACACTATTTTATAATAAAATTACACAAGGAATAAGAAATGAAAAAATCAACTTATGCTAACTTAGAAGCAGCATTTGCAGGAGAAAGCCAGGCTTTTATGAAATATTCTATCTTTGCTGATAAAGCTGAACGAGAGGGATTTAAAGAAATTGCCCGATTATTTAAAGCTATTGCATTTGCAGAAAAAGTGCATGCCACTAACCACTTTAGAGCATTAGGAAAGATAAATGATACGGTGGCTAACCTTGAAGTTGCCATTGGTGGCGAGAATTATGAAGTAACTGAAATGTATCCGGCATTTGATGCAGTTGCTAAGTTACAGGAGGAAAAGGCAGCAACACGAAGTATCCACTATGCTTTGGAAGCAGAAAAAATACACGAAGTAATGTATGGTGATGCTAAAAAATCAGTTGAAGCTGGCAAAGATATCCCAGAAGCTAATGTATATATTTGCCCAACCTGCGGACATACTGTAATTGGCGAAGCGCCGGATGAGTGCCCCGTTTGTGGTGTGAAGAAAGATAAATTCATCAAATTTTAGAAATTCTTTCGTTAGAAAATAATCACATTTCATTTGGAGGAATGATGAAAATATTCAAAACTCTCTTTCTGATATTATTTTTTTCCTTAATTAGTTTATGCAAAGTTGAAGCAAAATATGAACTCCCGGAAAATGGTAAAGTTTTTGTCGGCACCTGGCTTGGGAAACTGAAAATTCAATCCTTTGAGTTGAAAATTGTATTTAGGATTGATATGAAAGAAGAAAAGCTTACGGCGTTAATTGATAGTCCTGATCAAGGTGCTAAAGATATACCAGTGGATGAAGTTTTGTTCACAGGCGATTCGTTGTTTCTAAATTCAATTTTAATTAAAGGTAAGTTTGAGGGATTGCTGTTTAAAGACAGTATGAAAATAGTTGGTGTTTGGAAACAGGGTGGTGGAACATTTCCATTGGAAGTAAAAAAAGTTGATAAAGTTGAAGAACCAAAACGACCTCAAGAACCTAAACCACCTTATCCATATAATTCTGATGACATTATTTTTGAGAACACAAAAGCTTCAATAAAACTTGCTGGAACATTAACTTATCCTAAAGATGGTAAAAATTTTCCTGCGGTTGTTATGTTATCAGGTTCCGGACCCCAGGATAGAAACGAGATGGTATTTAATCATAAACCATTTTTAATAATTGCAGATTATCTGACTAAAAATGGAATTGCTGTTCTTCGCTTTGATGATAGAGGAACCGGCGCATCAACTGGTGATTTCAGAAAAGGAACAACAAAAGATTTTGCCGAAGATGTTGAATGTGCAGTGGAATACCTGAGAACGAGAAAGGAAATTAACCAGAAAAAGATTGGCTTGATTGGACATAGTGAAGGTGGGATTATTGCACCGATGGTTGCCATAAATAATAAAGATATTGCATTTATAGTTTTACTTGCTGGCACCGGAATACCCGGTGATGAATTACTTGCTCTCCAAGCAAAACTTATTATGGAAGCTGAAGGTGAAAAATCTGAGAAAGCTGAACTTGCATTAAATCTGAATAAAAAATTGTATGCAGTACTGAAATCAGAATCTGATACAACTCTTATCCGGCAAAAAACCGAAACTCTACTTAAAGAATATTATAATTCCTTAAATGAAGAGGATAAAAAGCAAATACCAGATTTGAATCAATTTATTAATCAACAGGTAAAAACTTTAAGTAGTCCCTGGTTCAAATATTTTATTAGTTTCGATCCACGCCCAACATTGCAGAAAGTTACTTGTCCGGTTCTTGCGTTAAATGGTGAAAAGGATCTGCAAGTTCCTCCGAAGGAAAATCTGTCTGCTATTGAAGCAGCTTTAAAAAAGGGAAAGAATAAAAATTATAAAATAATTGAGTTGCCTGGATTGAATCATTTATTCCAACCCACTAAAACCGGAAAGATTTCCGAATACCAAAGTATTGAAGAAACATTTTCTCCGAACGCGTTGGAAATAATTGGTAACTGGATTAAAGAAGTTATTCAAAAATAAACTATTCCAATTAAGGTTGGAGTTATTCTCCAACCTTGCTTCTTTTCCCACCGCTTTTTACAAGGAACTATTTTCAACTAAAAATCATTTACATATTAATAAATCTTGAAAGGATGAAAATGAATAGATTTGTTTTTGTAATTGTGCTGTTAGTTCAAATGTTAACCCAAGTAAACTTTGGACAGACTAAAAATGTAAATAGTGCAAATAGCAAAGGAAAAAAAATGGATGATAAAGTTTTAAAGACAAAAGAGGAGTTAAAAAAAATCTTAACTCCAGAACAATATTTTGTTACCCAGGAAAAAGGAACAGAAAAGCCATTCACTGGAAAGTATTATGATTTATACGAAAACGGTATGTATAAGTGCGTTGTGTGCGGAGCAGAATTATTTAAATCCGATGCTAAATTTGATGCGGGTTGTGGCTGGCCCAGTTTTTATGATACTGCAAATAAGGATAATGTAAAAATTCAGAAAGATTATAGTCATGGAATGGTTAGAGACGAAATAATTTGTAAACGCTGTGGTGCACATCTTGGGCATATTTTTGATGATGGTCCAAAGCCGACCGGAAAACGTTATTGCTTAAACTCTGCTTCACTTAATTTTCAAAAAAAATAGTATGAAAAAGTAATTTTTGCAAATACAGCAAAACCATTTGTACTTATAAAATTAATTGGGTTTGCATCCAACATTATAATTTTATTTTGTGTAGGGGAGATTGATGTAAAGTTGCCCGATCTCAGATAAATCGCCATCTTTACTTGTGAATAAATAAGAGAAGTGATTATCCGGAAATGATCCTCTGCCATAAAACCAGGCGTACCGGAAGACATCAGTTCGTGTCTCGCAAATATTAACCATTTCCTGCATTTGAACTGCTTGTTTTGCATAAGAGTTAATCTGAGAATTCCAATTAGCCATTTCTGTTATCCAAATTTGCTTATCATATTTTTTTAGTCTGTCTAACTGGCTGCTTAATCCGTAATCGTACCAATGGAATGCGAGGTAATCGATCTTTGGATCTCTGCCTCCATTCGCAGTTCTATAAGCGGAATAAAAAGCATCAAGCCACACAATTGGATCCTGGTAATTGGGCATAGTTCCCCAGTTCATTGCGGGTCCGACAAGATAAACTGTTCGTCCTTGGGCGGAAAGATCCGAAACTATTTGCTCATACTTTAACCAATCTGTTGCTGCCTGAATAGGTGTTCGATTAGCTTGGTTAGTTAAGTTGGGTTCATTCATAACAAGTAAGTACTGAACTTCAGAATGCGAAAGAATGAAATTCTTTATGATTATCAAATCAGTATTGCTTGGATTTCCTCCCCATAACATCGGGATGAAATCCATCCCATATGTTTGGTTATATTTGGCTGGCACTTTGCTGTTTGGAATTAAATACCAATTGTACCACCAACTTACACCCTTAGAAAGGGAAGCCATATCTGCAGTTGAAGTAAGATCGAATGCGATTCCACGTTTCGGACTTTTGTTGATTGGTATTTCGTTATTACCATCGTTTTCTGTGGACTTGTCTTTGCATCCCGGGAAGATGTATAGCAAAATAATTACGATAAACAATTTACAAAAGTGAAACACCCACACGCTCCATCGATCTGATATGTAAATGCAAATAATAATATTGAAAGGTTTGCTAACTATTGCCTGGGATAATTTATGCATCTGATTTCCTGCTTCTGGCTATTTGGTCAATATCTTTGTTTTCAAGAATTTGTTTTGAATAGCCATCTTTAGAAACCTGAATCATTGCATTACCTACATCCTCTAATTTACATCCGAGATTTGGAAAAACAATTTTAAGTAATGGATACACATACCCCAATACTTTGTAATATGATTTTATATTTCTTTGTCCTTCAATTGGTTTTATGAATCCGGGTCTGAACAAATATACTGCTTTGAAGGGTAATGTTTTCAATTGATTCTCTGTCTTCCCTTTCACTCTTGCCCACATAACGCGTCCTGCTTCCGTGCTGTCTGTTCCTAATCCCGATATGTAACAAAAGGTCATTTCGGGATTGAGCTTTGACAAAGTTGTTGCTGCTTGCATTGTTAACTCAAATGTTATCCTGTTATATTCAACTTCGTTCTTTCCTACAGAAGAAACACCCAGACAAAAGAAACAAGCATTGTAACCTGCAAGAGAATATTCAATGTTGGTGTAGTTATAGAAATTGTTATGGATCAGTTCCATTAGTTTATTATGCTTTATTTCGCATGATCTTCTTCCAATTACTAAAACTGATTCAACATCAGGATTTTGAATAGCTTGAAGCAAAACACCTTCTCCAACCATACCTGTTGCACCAAAGATTATTGCTTTTATTTTCATATTTTATTTTTCAAATAGAATAAAGTTGGAATAAAAATACTTGACAAGTTTACATGACGAATGTTATTTTTCGTAAACTAATTCATTTTTTAAACTTTCTTTTTTGATATTTTTGCGGAATTATTTTCCGATACATTTCTGGAATTGGTATAAGTAAGCTATCTTCCGGAAAGATACAGGAGATTTTTTTATTGAGAAATTCTTCCAGTTTATGCAATTCGTGAGAATCTTCTTCGTCTGCAAAATTTATAGAAATACCTGTCGCACCAGCGCGTCCTGTGCGACCAATGCGATGCACATACTCCTCTACATCCTGAGGCATATTATAATTTATAACATGCGAAATTGCCTCTACGTGAATTCCGCGTGAAGCAACATCGGTTGCTACAAGCACGCGCACTTTACCATCCCGAAATTTCTCTAATCGCTTAATTCTTTGGGTCTGTTCAACATCTCCAGAAAGTAAAGCACAACTGATTCCATACATTTCAAAAGTTTCTTTTAATCGTCTTGCGTGATCTTTTCTATTTACAAAAACCAAAACACGTTCAAGATTTTTTTGCATGATAAGATTATACAATAGTGTGGGTTTTTCGGCAACGGTAGTTATATAAGTAATCTGTTCAATACTTTGAACAGCAACTTCCTCTGGTTCTATCGTTACTTCAAATGCTTGCCGGGTCCATGATTCTGCCAGTCGCTTTACATCACCAGTTAAGGTTGCGCTAAAAAACATTGTCTGTCTTTTTGCTTTCTGAGGTGTGTTAATAACAATCTGTTTAACAGAAGGAATAAATCCCATGTCAAGCATTCTATCCGCTTCATCTATTATAAGAATTTCCACTTTACTTAAGTCTACAAGTCTCTTTTTCATAAAATCAATTAAGCGTCCCGGTGTACAGATAAGAATATCACAAGTTTCATTGCGCAGAACATTTTGTTGCTTCATATAATCGATACCACCAAGCAAAGATAGAATTGAACAAGGAACATACATCCCAAGTCCGTGTGCATCTTTCTCAATTTGTAAAACAAGTTCACGGGTTGGTGCAAGGATGAGTGCGCGCGGTGTGCCATGCCTGGATTTTTTTTCTAATGGATTTTTGAGAATATGATCGAAAATAGTAATTAGAAATGCAGCAGTTTTTCCGGTACCTGTTTGTGCTTGAGCTGTAACATCATCACCAACAAGCGACTTGGGGAGAGTTTCGGCTTGAACTTTTGTGCAATATTGAAATCCTAGATCAAATACAGCATGAAGAATTTCTTTGGACATATCAAGATCATGGAAGCGTGTCTTGCCATCAACAACCGGTACTTTGAAGACAATATCATCCCATGGTTCTGAAGGAATTATTTGCAGTGGTTTTTTATTGAACTGCTGCTTTTGTTCAAGCTTTTCATGTCGCAAACGATATTCTTCACGTGTTTCTTTCTTAAACTGTTTCCTTGGAAGGTGCGTCCCGCTGGCTTTTTCGTGCAAATATGGTTTATGCTCGTGTGGTAAAGATTTAGATTCTTTGGTTGAAATATTTGCTGGTGCAATAACTGATTTTGTATTGCTGCCGAACAAGGCTTTGAGTTTTGAAGTGATTTTTTTAAGCAAGATGAATTATTTGGTTGTTAAACAATTATAACTACATCCTTAATATATGGAAAAAATGAAAAATATGTGGAAGGTGTTGTATAATAGGAAAACGATGTTCAGAAGAAAACCTCATACAAATAGTTTTCCTTTTATTAATAAATAAAATTTTCATTTTCTACATTAATTACATTTTAATAAACAACCTCTCGTTAATTTATAACTTGACTTTTTCTTCTTATTGTGTAAATTATTTTAGTGTAGAGTATATGAAATCATGCCCGGTCCGGAATTATCAGGTTATTTTATTTACAATTCTAATTCATTTACGAAGGGAGCAAAGTAATTTGTAGAGTTCTTGTGTATTGGTGCTAAATCCTTTTAAATCTAAAACTGAAGAGCAAGTAATACAATCACTAAAGGAAGAAACTTCTATCAAGTGCATTTCTTTCCAGGATTTTAATTGAAAGTAGATATTGTTAACTTTCGCGTAACAATTAAATGAAACCATGTAGTTATTTCTATTGTTTTTATAAAAATATAATATGGAGAAGCAAATGAAAATAGGATTTATCGGCTTGGGTAAAATGGGCTTTAATATGGTTCAAAGATTGTTGAACGACGGACATGAGGTTGTTGTATGGAACAGAACGATTGAATCTGTAAAGGATGCTGAAGAGAAAGGAGCCATTGCAGCAGCATCATTGGAGGATTTAGTAAACAAACTTCCTCCTGGTAGGAAAATAGTTTGGCTTATGGTACCATCCGGAAAACCTGTGGACGAAAATATTGATATTATAAAAAACTATTTAAATAGGAATGATATAATTATCGATGGGGGAAATTCATATTGGAAAGACACACAATTACGTGCTGAAAAATTAGCTTCAATAGGAATCCATTATTTGGATTGTGGTACAAGTGGTGGTGTGTGGGGGCTACAAAACGGTTACTGTTTGATGTATGGTGGTGTAAAAGAAGCTGCAGATTATGTTGAACCTATTTTCAAATCACTTGCACCGCAAAACGGTTATGTTTATTGTGGGCAATCCGGTACTGGGCATCTTGTAAAGATGGTGCACAATGGAATTGAATATGGAATGATGCAAGCTTATGCCGAAGGTTTTGAAATACTTCAAAAGTCTCCGTTTAACCTTGACTTAACAAAGATTGCAAATGTATGGCAATATGGAAGTGTGGTTAGAAGCTGGCTTTTGGAATTAGCAGTTAATGCATTTAAAGATGATCCAAAATTGGAAAGACTAAAAGATTATGTACAGGACAGTGGCGAAGGAAGATGGGCTGTTCAAACAGCAATTGATTTTGATGTTCCGGCTCATGTTATTACAGCTTCTCTCTATACAAGATTTCAATCCAGGCAGGAAGATTCTTTTGCAATGAAAGTTTTAGCTGCGCTCAGAAATCAGTTCGGCGGACACGCAGTTAAATCTAAAAATTGAGGTGTTAATGTGAATAATATTGATGAGCATATTTATGTAATCTTTGGGGCTTCAGGTGATCTTACAAAAAGAAAATTAGTTCCGGCTATTTATTCTCTATTCGTTGAAAATTTGTTGCCAAAAAAATTTGCTTTGCTTGGAGTTTCCAGATCGGAATTCACCGATGAGGAATTTAGAAATAAAATGAAGCTCGCGATTAATGAATTCAAAGAAATTGATGATCTTTCAAAGATTGATGAATTCATAAGTAAATTTTATTATACTTCACTCAATTTCAATGAACCAGAAACATATCAAAATCTTAAAAAAAAAATATTAGAAATAAGAAAAACCTACCAAATAAATGGCAACACAATATTTTATTTATCAACTCCACCAAGTTTGTATGGTATCATTCCCAAGAATCTTAGTGCAGTTGAATTAAATAATCAAGCTGATGGCTGGAAGAGATTGATTATCGAGAAACCTTTCGGCTATGATTTACAATCAGCAATAAAACTTAAAGACGAATTGCTGAAAGATTGGAATGAGAAACAAATATTCAGAATTGATCATTATCTTGGCAAAGAAACGGTCCAAAATCTTTTAGTAACAAGATTTTCAAATGGAATTTTTGAACCTCTTTGGAATAGAAATTTTGTTCATCATATAGAAATAACATCTGCAGAAAGTATTGGCGTTGAAAAACGCGGTGGTTATTATGATTCTTCCGGAGCATTAAGAGATATGGTGCAAAACCATCTTTTACAAATTGTTGGTTTAACGGCTATGGAACCTCCATCATCATTGGATTCATCAGCAATACGAAATGAAATTTTAAAAGTTTTTCAATCTTTCAAACCAATCAAACGAGATGAAGTTAAAAATATTGCTTTGCGCGGACAGTATCTTGCTGCGTCAATTAAGGGAAAATCCGAGCTCGGTTATAGAGAAGAGAAAGGTGTAAATCCGCAATCAGTTACAGAAACTTATGCTGCACTTAAATTTTATATTGATAACTGGCGGTGGGGAGGTGTTCCGTTTTACATCCGTACAGGAAAAAGATTACCAACTCGTGTTACTGAAGTTGTAATTCATTTTAAACCAACACCACATTTTCTTTTTTCGCAAAATGATAATTGCCACTCATGTAATCAATTGGTGATTAGGATACAACCTGATGAGGGAATTTTGTTAAAATTTGGAATGAAGACTCCCGGTACTGGTTTCGAAGTGCAGAATGTTAATATGGATTTTCATTACTCCGATCTTACTAATTTAAGAATTCCATCAGCGTATGAAAGGCTCATCCACGATACAATCAAAGGTGATTCTACTCTGTTTGCACGAACAGAAGAAGTATTGGAAGCATGGAAATTTTTAACTCCGATTCTGGAATGTTGGGAAAATGATAACGATGTTCCGCTTTATGGTTATCCAGCAGGTACTTGGGGACCTGAACATGCGGACGATCTTATTGAAGAAAAAGAAATGACATGGCGTTATCCTTGTAAAAATTTAGCTGATGATGGCATTTATTGTGAGCTTTAATGAAAAAGCAAAAAATTAAAATATTCCCGAGTATTGAAAAATTAGCTATTAATTCTGCAGAGTTTTTGAAGAGCAAAATTGAAAAAATTCCTGATGGTAATTTCTTTACAATGGCTCTTTCCGGAGGTTCTACACCCAAACAAATTTTTAAATACATTTCTGAAAACTATTCCGGTAAAATCAATTGGAATAAAATAAAATTATTCTGGGTTGATGAGCGCTGCGTTCCACCGGATCACATCGATAGCAATTACAAAATGATTTATGATTCATTTCTAGTAAAAGTACCAATACCTGAAAAAAATATTTTTAGAATTCACGGAGAAGCAAACCCAAACGAAGAAGCAAAGCGGTATGCTGAGATAATAAAAGATAATGTTCAAAGAGAAAATAATGTTCCATCTTTTGATTTAGTATTACTTGGGCTTGGGGAGGATGGACATACTGCTTCAATTTTTCCAAATCAACTCGGGTTGTTTCATTCAACTGATTTGTGCATCGTTTCTAAACATCCACAAACAAACCAAAATAGGATCACACTTACCGGAAAAATAATCAACAATGCTAAGCTTATTGTTTTTTTAGTAACCGGAGATAATAAAGCCAGGATCGCTTCTGAAATTATTGAGGGACAGAATAGCACGAAAATATTTCCCGCGAAACTGGTTATTCCTTCCAATGGAGAATTAATTTGGATGCTTGATAAAACGGCAGCGCAATTATTAAATTTAGATAATGATAAAATTATAAGAGAAGAATAAAAAAAGCTCAAAATCAAATGATCTTGAGCTCATTATTTTCTTGCGGAGAGGCCGGGATTCGAACCCGGGGTAAGGTTTTATCCCTACGACGGTTTAGCAAACCGTTGGTTTCAGCCACTCACCCACCTCTCCAGGTTTGACTGAACTTCAACTTACACCTGCCAAATATAACACTAAACAACTAAAATAGAAAATGGAAGTTTACTTCTATTTGTATTTCTTTGCCCCTTACTTTTTTACTAATTCTTATTTTTTAGCTCTAAGCAAATTATTATTGCCCTTTATCTATTACAACCTTAATCACATTAATTAACCACTCGTTCAGAAGAACCATAATATAATTTATAGAAACTTCTAAAAATTTCAATATGTCATTCTTGCCAAAGCTTGCCTACTGGTAAGCAGGCAGGAATCCATTGATTTTATTTTAGATTCCCACTCCCGCCGGCAGGTTCGTGGGAATGACACTCAACTAATTATTAATTTTTCAGAAGTTTCTTATAATAATTTATTATAAATGCAATTTTATAATTGTTAAATTAAAAATAATCACTATTGATTTTGTTTTATGCAAAAGTTAATTTATTTCAAAGTTCTTAACAAAATAATTTAATACAAATTTCATTTCAGTAAATAATTTTGGAGGGCACTTAATTATGGATCCAAATCAACTTACAGGCGAAGTCTTTTATCCATCGGAAGAAGTTATAAAATATTCTCATTCAAAAAATTGGGACGAAGTACAAAGACTGGCAGAAAATAATTTGGAATCGTTCTGGGAAAAAGAAGCCGAAGAACTTCATTGGTTTGAAAAATGGAATAAAGTTTTGGATGATACTAACAAACCATTTTATAAATGGTTTACAGGTGCTAAAACAAATATAGTTTATAACTGCCTTGATCGACACACAAAAACTTTTCGTAGAAATAAACTTGCGTTAATTTGGGAAGGAGAAGATGGTCAGTTCCGCTCATTCTCTTATTTTGCTTTGCGAAGGGAAGTTTGCAAATTTGCAAATGTGCTTAAAGGTTTGGGTGTGGAAAAAGGTGATAGAGTTACACTTTATATGGGCAGAATTCCTGAGTTAATGATTGGAATGCTTGCATGTGCGCGTATTGGTGCAATTCATTCGGTTGTATACGGAGGATTTTCTGTTGAAGCTCTTCACGAAAGATTAGAAGATAGCCAATCAAAAGTTTTAATTGTTGCTGATGGCTCTTATCAGCGTGGAAAAGTTGTTCAGCTTAAAGCTATTGCAGATGAGGCTCTTCAGCGTGCAGCTACTGTGGAAAGTGTTTTAGTTGTTAGAAGAACATGCGAGCCGATCAATATGCAAGCGGGTAGGGATTTCTGGTATCACGATTTGATGAGTTTACCTATTGGAGGAAATAGTTGCAATATAGAAATTGTTGATTCAGAAGATCCTCTTTTTATTCTTTACACTTCCGGAACAACTGGAAAGCCAAAAGCAATTCTTCATACCCACGGTGGATATATGGTTGGTGTGTATGCTACACTCAAATATGTTTTTGATATTCATGAGGAAGACAGGTACTGGTGCGCAGCAGACCCCGGCTGGATCACTGGACACAGTTACATTGTTTATGGTCCTCTCTTAAATGGAACAACTTCCTTTATGTATGAAGGAGCTCCGACACATCCATTTCCACATCGTTGGTGGCAGATGATTGAGAAGTATGGAATTAATATTCTTTATACAGCTCCCACTGCAATTCGTGGTTTAATGCGGTTTGGTGAAGCATGGCCCAACCGGTATAATTTATCCTCAATTAGGCTGCTTGGCTCTGTTGGTGAACCGATAAATCCTGAAGCTTGGAAATGGTATCACAGGGTTATTGGAAAAAGTAAATGCCCGATTATGGACACATGGTGGCAAACTGAAACTGGAATGTTTATGATTACGCCAACTCCTTCCGTTCCATTAAAACCCGGCTCAGGAACAAAACCTTTTCCAGGAGTTATTATGGATGTAGTTGATGAAACTGGCAAACCAGTTAAAGCAAATGAAGAAGGATTTTTAATAATCAAAACTCCCTGGCCTGCAATGTTAAGAACTGTTTATAACGATCCGGATAGATATATAAATCAGTATTGGAGCAAATTCCCAGGAGTATATATGACTGGCGATTCTGCACGCAGGGATGAAGATGGTTACTTCTGGATTATTGGTAGAGTTGATGATGTTATTAAAGTATCTGGATACAGATTAGGCACAGCAGAAATAGAAAGCGCATTAGGTAGCCATCCAGCTGTAGCAGAAGCTGCAGCAATTGGATTACCTCACGATGTAAAAGGTAATGCAATCTATACTTTTATAATTCTAAAAACTGGATTTGTAAAAAGCGATAAGCTTGCGGAGGAATTGCGCCAGCATGTTGGGCACGAAGTTGGTCCGATTGCAAAACCAGAGCACGTAGAATTTGTTGATTCGCTTCCTAAGACAAGAAGCGGAAAAATAATGCGCCGTGTATTAAAAGCAAAAGTGTTGGGAGTGGATCCTGGTAACATTTCTACAATGGAGGATTAAATATTTGAGAAAAGACATATCTCTAAGATATGTCTTTTGCTATCAAGTAATGAAAAGGCAGCCGGTAGTTTGCAATCGACTTTCAAAAAGTTTTAATTTTCAAATCGTATTTTCAACATCTTTATAATATTGGTCAATTTCGTTTTGCAGTTCAATTGTTTTTGAAAGTGCAGTAACAATTTTACAGTAAGTCTGAATTTCATCAAGATTAAGAGTTCTTTCTTTTCTGTCCTTAAGCCATTTCTCACAAACCTGATAACCACCTATTTGATATTCCCAAACTTCGGGTTTAACTCCGGTGAAATACTGTTCCTTGTTTATCCAAACTTTTCCATCCCCGCCTGCGGAACGGGCAGGTTCATACTTTAGTTTTTCAACTTTGTTATTTCCATTTATCGGGCAACTTGAAATTGTTTTATCCAACATGTTTGAGTGAAGCAAATGCAAATCAGCTAGTTCTTTTCCCAGTTTACCAAGCTTAATAAATAGTTTGTAATCCTTAGTAAATGGAATGCGGGGAAAATCTATTTTTAAAAACCCAGCATATTTTGTGCGGTAAGTGTTGCTGTAAAGAACAGCATAGATGTAATAGAATATATTCTTAGAACCGAATCCTTCAACCTTTTTGAAATCTGAAATTCCTTCTTCTTCCTGTCTTACACGGTATAAAGGATCATAAAATGGTCTTCCAAAAGAACTACATAATAAAGAAATAACATCTTTAGAAATGTTTGGCAGTGTTGTAACATATTCTTCCTCAGGTTCAAATATTAAAAGCTGGGTGAATTTGGCTTTTTTCTTTGATGTTGATTTTATATAAATGTAAAGAGGGAAGAGAGATTCTCCCCCTTTATTATCAGAACGGATAACGCCATCGGCAATTATCTTATCGCTAACAAAAAAATAATTCATCGGTTTATTTGGCAGCATCTGACGTCTTGCAATTAAACCAATGTTTTCGTCCATATTTTCCATAACCTCTCTTCTTGACCTTTCAACCATTTCATCATGATATAAAATCCATCGTACATCAAAAGGACGGTAAAGAATTTTAGTTATGGAATCTTTCCAATCCAAATCCTTTTGAAGTTTTTCTCTTTGAACTTTTATTTTCCAGCTTTGATTTTCGTTTAAATCATAAGTCTGCTTGATTATATCATCATCAATTTTAGGATTGCGAAACTCTTCAATTCTTCTCTCTAATTTCTTTTTATCAAAATCAATTACAAAATTATCTCTCGCCGTAACTATACCAACACTGTTAACCGGGAATATTTCTGTTATCTTTGAGAACGAACTGTAATGATTAAGCAACTTATTATCTGTTGGTTGGAAAAGATAAAATTCAGGATAAGGGACGGCTTTCTTCCATTTAACTGTGTTAATATTGTTTTTCAAAAGCCATTTATATTTATTTTCCCTTAAACCAAAAATCTCTGAATGAAATACTTTATTGATCCTATTTTCTTTTTTGTATTTAATAAAGAAAGCAATTGCAACTCCCTGTTGAATATCAAAAACATTTTCATCTTTGCTTCCATCAGGAGATTTTTCTTTTTTTAAACTGTTACCATGAAGATCAAGAATGTAAATTTCATCAAAGCTGTTCATTAAGCTCTGTCTCATTCCTCTGAAAGTAGGGTTATCCAAATAACTATGGTTAGTAATAAAACCCAGAACACCTTCACCAGCCTGGTCAATTTTCCATTGCGCAAATCGAATGAATTTAACATAATCATCCTGAAGCCATTTAGGATTCTTTTCTCCAAGCGGTTTGCCATCAACTTGATAATATTCTTTTATCGCATCCGAGATCCATTTGCCTGTATTTGATGAATGACCTGAATATGGCGGATTACCAAGTACAACTAAAATTGGAACATCCTTTTTTACTTTTCCTGCTTCGTGGCTTTCGTGGGATAAAGAAGACATTCCAGGGAACTTTGATTCATCAAGCTCCTCCATATCAAGCGTATTGGTTAGATAATACTTTACACGATCTTCATCATCCATCGTGTAACCAAGTTCATATAGCAGAAAGGAAATCTTCATGTGTCCAATTGCATAAGGAGCCATCATCAATTCAAATGCATAAAAGTTTGGTAAGACACGTTCTTTGATAAAACTTCTAACAGCTCCATCACCAATTTTTTCTTTAATTTCTTTAACTGCTATTTCAATAGCCTGGTACATAAAACCTAAAGTTCCACCTGCAGGATCGAGAAGCGTTACATTCTTAGAAGCTAATCCATCACTCAAACCAAATTTATCTTTAAGTATTTCATGAAGTGAACGAACAATAAATGAAACTACTGGTTCAGGTGTGTAATAAACTCCTCTTTTTTCTCTTGTTGAAGGATCATATTCAGACAGAAAAGTTTCGTAGAAGTGTAAAACAGGATCGCTTCCTTTTCCTTTCTGGTAATATTCATCAAGGATAATTTTAGGATTGGCGCAGGAAAGAACTTCTGCAATATCATCAATAATTAATTCCATCTGTTTTGGAATATCTTCCATCGAGATGAATCTGAAAATATCTCTTAATATTCCAATAGATTTTGGGATGTAAGAGAATGCTAAAGTTCTGGTAAAATCATCGCCGGCTCTCAGTCTTGCTGCAAATAAACCATAAGTAATTGTTTGAGAGTAGAGGTCGGCAAATTCATCTTCATCAATTCCCGCAATAAGAAATTTTTGAAAAGCTTCATAAAATCCGTGAATAGATGTTGTTCCTTTTCTTAGTTCCTCTGTAACAATTTCATCTTTAAGGAACTTAGTTCTTTTTGCTAATTCAACGGCAAGGGTTTTGGCAGTAAATTTTTTTGGTAAAGAAAAATCAAGGAATCTTTCAAGCAATACAAAAAATTTATCTTCATTCTCCGAAGGTGGAATAGTAGATAATTTTTTTATAACGAATGGTCTTGCAACAGAAACCTTCTCTATCATTTCGCCGTCACGATAAAGCCGAAACTCTGTAAAGTTAGTTAGTATAACGTTTGGGAAAGTGGTTAAATATCTTTCAAGCTGTTCTGATTCCTCAACAACATCAAGATTTTTACCTAAATCCTTAGCTTCAATGTAACCAACTATTTTTTGCTTACCATCCCAAATTCTAAAATCTGGATTTCCAGCTTCAGTCTGTTTTGGTAAAACAGTAATGTCGATTTTATGTTTTCGTTTTGTTTCTGAGAATTCTTCTAAAAAAGATTTGAGTGCAGGATAGTAGGATTCTTCACGTGCGTCGCCTGTTTGATGGGTCTTAAATAAATTTGTTAAGTATTTTTTTATCATATTTGCAAAATACTGATAATATTATTATTCAACTAATCAACTACCTGAAAGACTGAATCGAGCACTGTTCCATCAACCCATTTAACAACTGCAACTACTTTGTTTTTGTTTACTGTTGGTTTCGACGGAGCCCCACCACAAATTTCATAAACTTCATCACGTATTTGCTTAATCGTTCTGATTGGAAGATTGGAATTTTTTACTGCTGTTATCAAGTCTTTTCGTTTTGGATTTATTGCGATTCCTCTTTCAGTAATAATAACATCAACTAATTCTCCGGGTCCGCAAATAGTTGTTACTTCATCAAGAATAACTGGAATACGATCTCTGAATGAAGGAATGGCAAGGATAGAACACTTTGCGTAAAGACAATTTTGCCATCCTCCAATTCCGTGAAGAAGATAACCATCACTATGTGTAACAACATTTGCATTAAAATTTATGTCAACTTCTGTAGCACCAAGAACTGCTACATCAATAATCGAAGCAAAATTTCCTTTACCATGAAAATTATAGCTTGTAAACGGACTTGTATTAACGTGTCTGGGATTTTCTCTCATTGAACGAACACCTTCAAGATCGAAAGTCTGTCCATCAAGAATATAATTCGTTAATCCTTCTTCCAGAAGCTGTACTAAATATTTTGTGCTGCCGCCACGTACGAAACTTGCTTTTACTCCTTTTGCTTTCATTCTTTCTTTCAGATAAAGAACAAATGCTAAATTAGTTCCACCGGAGCCAGCCTGGAATGAAAAGCCATCTTTCATTATTCCAGCTTCTTCTATAAATTGCGCAACGTATTCGGCAATTATTAGTCTGTCTGGACTTTTAGTAATCTCTGTAGTGCCGGAAACAATTTTACTCGCATCACCAAGTGAATCGATTTGAACAACATAATCTACATTGTTTCCTTGTATTTGCCAGGGCACGCATGGAAAAGGAACGAGGTTATCTGTAACAACTATTACTTTATCTGCATATTCAGAATCGGCAAGAGAAAAGCCAATTAATCCGCAAGCAGATTTTCCAGTAACTCCGTTCGCATCTCCAAAAGGATCTGCTGTTGGCGCTGCGATTACAGCAATATCAATTTTAACTTCGCCATCCTGTATAGCCTGGTATCTGCCGCCATGCGAACGAAGTACACCAATTCCTTTCATCTTTCCATTAGTGGTAAATCTTCCGAGTGGTCCATTCATACTTCCTTCAATATGATGGATTGTTCCATCTTCAAGATATTTGATCAAATGTTCGTGGCAGGGGAATGAAGCAGTTGGGAACCAGCGTATGTTTTTTATTCCCATAGATTTTATTGTATCAAACAAAATATTTGTAAGAGCGTCTCCGTTTCTTAAATGGTGATGAGTAGAGATTGTCATTCCATCTTTCAATCCCGCTCGCTTCAGAGCTTCCTTCAAATTCTTAATTACTTTGTTTACATCCTTTGGATAATCGATGCAAGTTTTTATTGGTGGTTTTGCTTTGTTACCCTTTGGTTTGTATTTATCAACACCTTCGAACGGAATTTCTTTTCTTCCATTAATAAGCGTTGGTACAAATCTTCCGGCAGCGTTTTTAACTAATTTCATAATAAACTCTATTGTTAAATTGTTACATTGTTTTTTTAGTCATTAAGTTGTCATTTGCTTCGCTGTTATTCACTTTGCTGTCATTAGGTTGTTATTTATATAACATCATTTGATTGTTATTTTTCAATATTTTTCTTGCTAATTGAATTAATGTAATTGTTTAACTTTACGCCAAGTCGGTTTATATCCTTTATAAATAATTCGTAGGAATTGTCATTAATTAAATTTCGATTATGTGCTTTCGTTATCCGAGTAACTGTTTCAAACAAGGAGCCTCTTGAATAATAACAAAATTGTCTTTCTTCTTTATAAAAATACCTTCCAAATCCTTCACTTAAATTAGCAGCTATAGAATCCACCGATTTTATCAGTTGTTTGCCGATAGTATCTTTATCAAAATAATTCCATTTATCAATAATATTCCAAACTTGTTCTCCAATTTGCATTGATAATTGATAAACTTGAAGTTCATCCAATTTCATTTGCCCTCCAACTTAATGACAATTATTGACTATCTAATGACTAAGATTATAATTCCATGAACTTTATTTATTTCCTGTTTTCCATTCGTTTGTTAAAAGGCTATTCATTAATGCTAAATTGATTGTTCTTAGCGCTCGTTTTACAACCGGAGCATCAATCATCTTACTTCCAAGTGAAACAACACCAATCCCTTTTTTTTCTGCTTCTTCAAATGCTAAAACTATTTTCTTCGCTTTGTCAATTTCTTCTTGGGTCGGAGCAAATGCTTCGTGAACAACTTTTACCTGGCGTGGATGAATACATCCTTTTCCTTCAAATCCCAAAGCCTTGGCTTCAATTACACTTTTACGCAAACCGTCCATATCATTAACGTCTGAAAAGACAGTATCAATTGCCTGAATTCCTGCAGCCTTTGCAGCGTTTACCAACATTGATCTTGCAAAGAAACTTTCTTTCCCTTCATCTGTACGCTGCGTTCCAAGATCGGCAGTGTAATCTTCTAAACCAATCGCCAGCGCACAATTACAATGAGAAGCAGTAGCAATCTCATATGCTTTCAGAACACCTTTGGCGCTTTCAATAATCGGCATAAAGAAAATATCATCCTTCACACCATTAATTTTTTTCAATCGATTTACTTCCACTTCAACTTCTTTAACCTGCTCAGGTGATTCACATTTTGGAATTAGAATTACATGAACATTATGCGGGATTATATAATGCAAATCTTCAAGTCCCTTTGGAAGCTGGTTAATTCTCACCATTCTTTCAGCACCATAAAAATCAACACTCCGAAGCGCATTTCTTACCACAAGTTGCGCTGCATCCTTTTCAGTTAGTGCAACGCTGTCCTCCAGATCCAATATAATTCCATCAGGCTGGTGAAGACCGGCGTTCGTATAAAATTTAGGTTCATTTCCAGGCAGATAAAGCCGGCTTCTTCTAAGTTTATCTTTTGTGGTTTTGTAAAGATTCTTTTCGTTCATAGGAAGAAGGAATTCTTTATGCGTTCCGGAAAGAAGTTTTTTTATTGCCAGTTCAAACCGTGCAGCAATGACAAATAATAGTGCGCCGCTGTCTTCCATTAAAATATTTGCGTCTTTCAGATTGTAGAATTTGCTCATCTCGTGAATGAGTGCTTTAATTGATTCGCCATACATTGAGGCAACTTTACTTTTCAAGTCTAACTTGATCCCGCCAGTGTTTGTTAATTCAATTTCTATAAAACAATCAGAGCGGATTTTATCTCCGCGTTTACCTGCGGAAGATTTTAAAACTTTGGTTTCCATTTTTATTTCTCGTTATAATTTCATAATTCAATTGATAAATTGTGTAATTGCTAAATTGTTGGAAAGATATCTTTAACAACTAAACAATTAGTTTTTCCATGAACTCTTTACCTGAAAATTTTTCGCAATCAAAAATCATTTCTTTTATTTCTTTTTGTTTTTTAACATCCAACAACTGAGTTGAAAGTGCATTGAATTTATTTTCTAAATCTTCCATTGTCATCGGTTCGCGTGGATCACCTTTCGGAAACTCTAGATACTCTGTAAATTCTCTTCCATCCCTGGTTCTAATCACTACTTTAGAAGGCTGTTTAGCCGGGAACATCTTTTCAAATTCCATAGATGCTTCTCCTTTTATCTTATCTATAACTTCCCAGATCCTTGGATCCTTTAGCTTCTCATCAGAGAATGATTGTGTTGTTATCTTATGATCAACCAGCGCTGCCGCAATGCAATAGGGAAGTGAATGATCTGCGGTTTCCCTGGATTCAGGTCGATATTTATGCGGATCAAAAAGAATATCGCAGGCACGGGCGATTGTTGTTACTATAACTGATTCAATCTGATCGTAACTAATATTATTATTTGTAACAACTTTTAGTGTGCAGGAAATATGTGTGTGGGTCAAAGCCTCAGTTGGAAATGCTTTCATACTGCACTCAAGAATTTTATAACTTTTACCAAGGTTACCAATTAGTTTATCCAAATTCCAGCCCCATTCAGATGTGCCTTCTCTTCCCTGCATCCTTGCTGGAGATACATTTTGATTTTTAGTATCCCACCCGAAAAAGCAATCCATAAATCCTTCTTTACCTTCAAAGACCGCTTCGGTCCCAGAATATCCTTTCTGTGCCATCAACGCAGCAAATACACCAGACTGCGTCGCCATCGGATCGACAGTATTTTTCATCATTGTTAATTTTCCAGCGGTTGGGCATCCGATTGTATGATTATGGCTTCCGCTTATTCCAATTGAGTTTACCATTTGATCAACAGATAGTCCAAGCATTTTACCTGCAACAATTGGAGAAACAAACTGTGTTAAAGTTGCGTGATGCCATTTTCTTTCTCGTACACCGGGAACAGCAAACTCACATAATCGTTGTTCAAATTCATAAGCAAGAACAATTGCAACAATAATTTCTTTCATTGAAACCCCAACCATTTCCCCAACAGAGATGGCTGCCGGAATAATATCGGATGGATGTGATGGATCTTCTTTCCAATAGATATCGTTGAAATCAAGTGCGCGGATCATAAGCGAATTTACGAGTGATGCATTTACGGCAGGAATTTTATCTCCAAAAACAAAAAGAGTCGCTTCCGGTTTACCAGCCATTTCCTTATAAATATCCCTTAAAATATTTACATCTTTTGTATGATAGCCGCCGTAAGCACAGCCAACCGAATCGTAAAGATATCTTTTTACTTCGTGAATGACTTCTTTAGGAAGGTCTTCGTATTTAAGACCAACTGCAAATTCTGCTATTTGACGTGAGATTGATTTGTTCATAGTGTTTTATGTTTAATTGTTTGGTTTAAAAAAATTTGACTAACAAACTTATTTATGTTCCTGATATTAATCTATTGTAAATCCAATCTTCTTTTTAGATGGAGCTGGAGATGTAATTAGTTGATTTATTACTTGAATAATCTGAACAATTTGATTATCGTGTTCTTGAAGTTTACTTTCTAATTCTTTCAGTTTCTCTTCAACTTTTTTATGAGTTGAAATTATTTCTCTTAGTTTTACAAAAGCACGCATTATTAAAATATTCACTTCTATCGCTCTTTCGCTTTTCAGTACAGAAGAAAGCATCGCTACACCCTGTTCCGTGAAAGCAAATGGATGGTATCGTAATCCTTTTTCTTCAGATTTGGACATCACAGTTTGTGATCTCCAGTTAAGAAATTCTTCCTTTGATAATTGAAACATAAAATCTTCAGGGAATCTTCTGATGTTTCTACGAACCGCTTGTTTTAAAGCGCGGGTTTCTACTCCGTATAAAACTGCAAGGTTTCTATCAAGAATAACTTTCTGATTTCTTATAACAAGAATTTTATCAATTAAGCTTTCTGGTGGTATTAGTGTTTTTGTTACCATAATGACTTTATAAGTGAATTAATTACTTTTTAAGAACCATGTATTGTCATTAAATGCAATCTCTGAAATTTGACGTGAGATTGATTTTTCCATAATAAATTCTCTTTAATTTTTATTTACGCTAATTGAATGATAATTATAAAAAATTCATCAAAATAATATTTTGTCGTTGCTATCTAGCGAAGCAATCTCATATTATTTTATTATATAAATCATTCCATTCAGGATTCATATTAATTATTAATTTCTTCTTTCGTGAACCTGCTTTTACCTGTTTCTCTCTTTTAATCGCTTCGTTCCTCGCAATGACAATATGAGGTATACTACAAATTCTTCTTTACCCACTCTTCCAATCCGCCATCCACAATTAATTCTTGAGCGGCTTCACCTACTGGACTCATCAAATATTTTTTACTATCTGTTTCCATAATGGAATTCTTAAAATCGATTTTGGCAAACAGCTTTGTAGTGATGGTTAATTTATCTTTACCGTATTTCTTTTTAAGATCGTTTACAAGTTCCGGCACTTCTATGCAAAGGAAGCCGTTATTCAGCGCATTGCGTTTATATGTTTCATTAAATGAACCGGCTATAACCAAACTAATTCCTTTGTACTTCAATGCTGTTGCAGCCTGCTCGCGTGAACTGCCTGTTCCAAAATTAAATCCACCCACAAGTATATCACCTGATTTTGCAAGTTTAACAAATTCTGGATCGTAATTTTCCATAACAACTTCCGCTTGCTGCTGGGGAGTGAAGTCATCTATGTAAGTGTACTTGCCAGGATAAATTCCATCTGTATTCAAATTATCCTGATGACAGAAAATTATTTCACCTTCAATAACTTCAGGAAAACCATTTATTATTTTTACAGATGAAGTTTGAGAAATATGTTTTTCGTTTTCAATAATGCTTCCGATGAGTTCAGTTGATTTGGAGTTCCAATCAAAATCAATTTTGCCGGCAACAGCAGATGCCGCAACAATTGCAGGAGATGCTAAATATGCAAATGCGTTTGGTGAACCCATCCTGCCTTTAAAGTTTCTGTTGGTAGCAGAAATACCTACTTCACAATCTTCAAGTAATCCAGTACCTAATCCAATGCAAGGACCGCATCCAGATGGAAGGGGAATAGCACCAGCATCAAGTAATGTTTGCCAGTCACCACGTTTTTCACTTTCGGCTTGCACTTCACTGGAAGCTGCCGCTAAATAAAAACTAACTCCATCAGCAACTTTCTTTCCTTTAATTATTTCTGCTGCTTCTGCAAGATCATCAACCCGGCTATTAACGCAGGAAACTAAATAAGCTTTATTAATTTTAACTTCTTTTTCTTTAAATGATTGAATTGAATTCATCACCTTTACAGTATTAGGACCCGAAACATATGGTTGAACAGAAGATAAATCCAAACTGATTGTCTTTGCATAGTACGCATCTGCATCTGCTTGCAAATTTTCTTTTATTAATTCTTCAATTCTATTTTTATTTATTCTTGGGTGAATTACATCAGTGTTATCCCTTCCCACACTTCCATCAACATCTGAATTAACACCCTCCAAACCGCGTCTGGAGATGAACTCAGCACGTTTCTTTAACCAGGTAATTGTTGTTTCATCAATAGGGAAAACGCCGGCAAGTGCACCCCATTCTGTCGTCATATTCGCTATTGCTAATCTTTCATCAATCGAAAGATATTTAACGCCTTCTCCAACAAATTCAATTGCGTGGTTCAATACTTCATCGTGGTTAAAGAAACCGCATAACGCGATTATTACATCTTTGCCTGTTACTCCTTTTTGGAGTTTGCCTTTCAATATAACTTTTGCAATTGGCGGAACCTGCCACCAGGTTCTTCCTGTAGCCCATATTGCCGCAGCATCAGTTCTAACTATTGGAGTTCCTAAACATCCTAACCCACCATACATATTTGAATGGCTGTCTGAGGCTACTGCCATTGTACCGGGAAACGCATATCCTTCTTCACACATAATCTGATGACCAATTCCACGACCAGCAGGATAGAAATCTGCTCCCATTTTTTTTGAGAATTCTTCAATCTTTTTATATTTCTCTAAATTCTTTTCAGATTTGTCCTGAACATTATGATCTAAAGTGTGAACAACCTGACGAGGATTAGCTAATTTAGTGGCACCAATACTTTTGCCGTAGGCATGGAGTCCCATAAATTTTGGAATTACAGCGCCGGTATTATCGTGCGTCATTATGTACGCCGGGCGAATTGATAAATAATCACCTGCTTGAACTTTATGGTTTGGATCTACTCCAACAGCAAATTTCTGAGCTATTTTTTCGATTAATGTTTGACTCATTATTTAATACCTCAATATAAAAATTAAGAAGTATGGAACGCTGATGACGCTGATTGAGCGGATCAACACGGATTAAAATCTGCGGAATCCGTGTCATCCGTGTTCTATTTTTTATGCCTTAAAAGGATCGAACGAAACAAAATCTGCATGATGAACAATTATTGCTTCAACATTTCTATTTGCAAGATCGCCTTCTTTTGCATGATAGGCGATTATGTGCAGCACTTCTGTTGGCAATCCAAATCTATCTGCTAACGCTACTCCGCTAAATGGATGGCGAAGTAATTTACCTGCTTTACTTGTTGTCAGCTCATCATTAATTTTATCATATTCAATCAATTTACCAACATCTATTAAAATGGCGCCTGCAATTAAAATATCCATATCAATTTTTATTTCTTCACCAAAATTCTTCTGCATTATTTTTGCAATTTCAACTGCTAACTGAACACACGTTCTTTTATGAGTCATAAAAGGAATTTTACAATCTTTAATCAGAAGTGAAAAAGGAATTACCTCCAAATCTTCTGGAGATAAAACACTTTTTTCAATTGCATAAATCCAGCAGTTTAAAACTTTTTCACGAAGCTCTTCATCTAGAATCCAATTAATTTCGGGCCATATTTTTAAAACTTTTTCTTTCATTTCTAACTCCAATTACATATTTGCAATTATTGCATCTGTCATATCTTGAGTTGTGCAAGCGCCATGTTTGAATACATCTGGTCCACCTTTTAGCTTCATCATATCGTATGTTTTTACTTTACCTTCTTCAACAACTTTAGCAATGGCTTTTCTAATTTTATCAGCCTTTTCTTTTTCATTTAAATGATCAAGCATCATACACGCACTTAGTATCATTGCAATTGGATTTACGATTGATGGATTAAGCTCCTGGTATTTTGGAGCAGAGCCATGCGTTGGTTCGAAAACAGCAACTTCTTCTCCAATGTTTGCACTGCAGGCAAATCCTAATCCTCCTATAAGTCCTGCAAAGCCATCGCTGATAATATCACCGAACATATTTTCAGCCACAATTACACCATATATTTCCGGGTTCTTTGTCAACCACATCATTTGCGCATCGATGTTTGTATCCCACAACTGGATTTCCGGATACTCTTTGGCAATTTGTTTACCAATTCTGAACATCATTCCGGAAGTTTCGCGGAGTACATTTGGTTTTTCACAAATAGTAACATTTTTATAATCAAATTTCTTTGCATGCTCAAACGCGGCTCTTATAATTCTTTCAGATGCTTTTTTAGTTACAATTCTTGTAGATATCGCCATCTCTTCACTTGGGATGTGTGAAAATGTTTTCATCTTCGGATTAGTTTCAAAGGCATCACGGACTACTTTCGGCGGATTTGTCCATTCAACACCGGAATATAATCCTTCTGTATTTTGTCTGAAAATTACTGTATTAACAATTGGTTCTTCAATTTTATTTCCTGCTCCGTACCGGATAAAATTAAGAGGATTACCTTTGAATGACTGGCAGGGACGAATACAAATATCAAGATTAAATTTTTGTCTTAATCCAACTATAGGACTAAAGTAAGTATAACCTTTACCTTGTAATGCAGGATTGAGTTCTCTTTCCGCTGCATCTTTGGGTTTGCTGGTAATTGCACCAAATAATCCAATCTTATGTTCAGCTAATAAATCTAATGTTCTTTGTGGAAGAGCATTACCTTCTTTACACCAAAAATCCCACCCAATATCAGCCTTAACATAATTTGCTTCAAATCCAACTGCTTTTAACATACGAATTGATTCCGGCAATACGGTTTTGCCAATTCCATCACCTGGCATCGCAACTATTGTTCTCATAAATGATTCCTTTTTGTTCAGAATGTTTAATTTTAAGTAGGGATAAATTATATAATTCTGTTATGCGAAGCAAGATTAGAAAGTACTGGTTTTAATAATTTTATTAGAAAAGGAAATCAAGTTGAAGGTTTATTCTATTATCTAGGTTTCCCTGGATTTCAGAATATCCTGATCCTAAAGTTTTTTCATTCGGTTTAGTTGTTTCGGAATATTTAATAGAAATTGTTATCAATTTTTGAAGTTGATATTTGGCAAGGAAATACCACCTGATTCCAGTACCAAAAAGTACAGGATTTGCTAAAACTCCGTTCAGATCATTTTCATATTCATATAACCGGGAATTGTAAGAATCTGTTTGAAAATAAATCATCCGTAAATTCAACGAAAATTGTTTGGATGGTTTGTATTTAATATCCTGATAAAACATATAACCATGTTCATTTATTCCAGCATCAGTTATAAAATAATTTGTGTAATCAAATCTACTTTTCAATTTTATCGCCGATGAAACCTGGTAACCAATTTCTGTCTTTAAACTTTGAATGACACGAGGGTATAATTTTTTTTCAGTATTGAAATTTTCAGCTACTTCCTTTTGTTCATTTTTATAGCGAAGGTTTAGTTCGACTTTTTTAATTGGTTTAACTTCATAATCCAAATAAAATTCAATTCCTTTTGATGGAAGCGGATTATTGTAAGTGGCACCCGGAAACTTAAATTGATCGAAGAAGAAATTAAAGTTGCCTATTTTTGTTTTAAAATTGATGCCGGTGTAAATTCCAAATTCATTTATTGTTGAACCGGAATTTTCTCCAAAGCCAAACGAGTGAAGCGGAAAATAATCCTGCGGATAACTGCGAATGGAAATAACAGTCGTTAATTCGTTAGTTAGTTTTAATTGTACTGTGTTGATTGAAGCTAAAGAATTATTCCATGCTGCTTCACCTGAGAAGAAAAAATTATCTAGATGGAGTTTGTAATTAAAAGAAAAGCAATTAAAATTGTTACCAAATATATCAAATGGATTGGATGGTTGAAATGGAATATTAAACTCAGAATGATAAAAAAGTAATCCAGTTGAGAATAAATCCTTCACAGAATAATTTAAATGACAACCATAAAAAAGTTCATTAACAATCTGCTTTTTCGCAATTTCATTTTCGGTCCGATGGTAACCATCTATAACCAATGAACTGATTTCCATTGAAGATGAATCGATGGAAGCATCCAACTTATTATTAGAATAAAATGTTGTTAAATTGATATTCGAGTACATAAGATTAAACGCCGCACCTTTAAAGAATTGATTTTCATTTGAACTGAGGTATGGTATAATATTTTTTGTTGATTTAATGACAGAAGTAACTGCATTCCCACCTTTCGAAAATCCATAGGGTGAAGACAACGCTAATCCTTCTCCAAACGCAAGATTATAATCACCAACTACTAATCGGCGGAGAATTCCAAAATCTTTTAAATCAAAATGATAGGCTGTAAAATCAGCCAAACTTCTTTCACCAGCATCTTTTTCAGATAGAAACCCGATTTGAATGTTTTTATCATATTGCAATTTAAAACGATTATAAGTTTTATAATTTGATCCCGCAAATTTATTTTCGCTAAATCCTTTTCTTGTTTGAATATCTTTGATAATACGGGAACGGACGTTCAATTTGAAAGTATTCAATCGATCATAAAACTTTGATGATTGCTTTTCAATTTTTGTTTGTGTTTGTTTTGTCTCAACTGTTAGAAATGGAATGGCACTTTCCAAAATTGCCTTATCAAGTTCTTTTATTGTATAAAGCTCAGTGATAGAAAATATATGACCAACTTTTTTTCTATAATCTAAAATAGCTTTTGCTGATTGTAAATCTATACCGGGAATTTTAAGCAGGTCATCCAATTCAGCTGAGTTCAGATCAATTGGATTTTCCTTCAACATCTCAAACTCATCAAGCAAAGGTGAATCTTCAACATCAATCGTGGATTCTTCAATCAGATTTTCAATTAATTCATCCGATTGATAAGTTGAATCTTCCTGGCAATAAAATGAACGAGCAGTGATAAAATTCATCACCAGAATTAAAAACAAAAATTTTAATGTCATATAATTAGTAAGAGTTATTATTCAAGACCGAGATGCTTTTTTATTTTTTCATTTCTCAACTCATCACCGGAAAAGTTTATAATTATTCCAGCCTGGTGTGTTAAACCTAATTCAGCGTGAGTGAAAACCGCATAATCCAGTTGAATAAAAGTATAGTTTATTCCAACCCCGGCGGAAAATTTTTCCGGCTCAGTGGAGAATCCTGAACGTAAATAAAAATATTTGATCGGAGAATATTCCAGACCGAATCGAATTGATAAAGGGAATTCCGATTCTTTTTCTACCGCTGTATTTAATGTTGCATTATCCAAAGGAGAATAGCTGAAACCTGTTTGTAGTACTGTGGGTATCTGATTTTTTTCATCTCCAAATGTTGCCCTGGTCACATTGTGGAATGCAAATCCCCATTTTAAATTGCTGATTAAATAAATCATACTGCCAAAATTTAGAGAAAGAGAATTGGCACTGCCATAGTTTTTTATGGCAATAGTGTGATAATTAATTGTAATACCCGCAAAAAATTTTTCTTCAAATCGATTTGAGTAACTCAGGCTGATTTTATTTTGTTTATAAAGATCAAAACCGTAAGTCATTGCTCCCAAACCAAATGATCCATAATCAGTCGGTTCAATGTAAGCGATATAACCGTTTGCTAATTCTTTCATACCAAAGGGAGCCGGCGAATAATATATTCCGATTTCTCTCCAGTTCATTTGAGATAAGCCGGCGGGATTTGAAAAATTGGAAAACACATCATCGCTTTGCGCTACATCTGAATTTGATAACGCAATCTGGCGAGCACCGGGATTTATTTGTGCTATAATACAATGTGCAAAAAGTATTACCAAGAGAACTATGCTGAATCTGCCCCTCATAATAGATTCTTTATTAGTGTGGAATAATAATATTCAAATTTATATATTAAATCAACCTTTTTTGGAGATATTATCTAAATGAAGAAATTTATTCTCGCTTTCCTTTTTTTACCGGGTTTTTTAATTTCACAGGAATTAGATGCCACTGTAACTACAAATGTTGAAAAATTATCTATTGGTTCAAAAGACAGAATCATAAATTTTTCAGAAGATATTCAAAACTATCTTAACAACACTCGGTTTTCTGGGGATGCATGGAATTTTGACAAAATTAAATGTTCGTTTAATATTTTCTTTTCCGGTTCCAGCGATGAAACTCATTATTCAGCACAAATTAATATTACAAGTTTGCGCCCGGTTGAGAAAAGTGGCAGCCCAACAATTATGTTGAATGTCATCGATAATACCTGGGAGTTTCAGTATCAATCCGGACAATCGATGTATTTTAGTCCGGACTACGATCCGCTAACCGACTTTTTAGATTATTATGCTTTCCTGATTATTGGATTGAATGAGGATTCCTTTACTGAATTAGGTGGCTCTCAATATTTTACACAAGCTTACAATCAAGCTGTGTTTGATGCAAGTTATTCTTCATCTGCTGGATGGGAAACAAAAGGCAATTCCTATAACCGCCGTGGGTTGATTGAGGATTTGGTAAGCGAAAAATACAGACCGTTTAGAGAAGATTGTTTTAATTATCATTACAATGGATTAGATATTTTTACTACAAAAAAAGAAGAAGCGGTTCAGAATATTGTTAAACTTATTAAAAATCTAGAAACTCTTAAAGCTAAAGTTGATATCGGTGGTGTGCTTATAAAAACATTTTTTGACGCAAAGAGTAGTGAAATTGTAAATTATTTAAAAGATTATCCTGATAAAATGATTTTTAAATCACTAAAGAAAATAGACCCTCCACATACACAAAAGTATGATGAAGCAATGCTAAACGAATGATTGCAGATTGAGGATTTCGGAATGCAGATTGAGAATTGTGGGAAGGGAATTATTTCTGTAATTCAATTTTAATAATTTTGTCCCCCTGATCAATCATATCAACTGTATCCATTCCTTTTACAACTTTGCCAAAATTGGAATATCTGCCATATAAATGTGGAAAATAGCTGTGCATAACAAACCATTGGGAGCCTTCAGTATCTTTTCCTGAACTCGCCATTCCAACATAACTTCGGTTAAATGGAATTGCTGAGAATTCAGAGTTGATCTCGTAACCAGGACCGCCCCAGCCAGTGGATTCAGGGTCACCAGTCTGAATTACAAAATTTGGAACAACGCGGTGAAAAATTAAATTGTTGTAAAATTTCTTTGAAGCCAAATAACAAAAATTTCCAACTGAGATTGGAGAAACTTCCGGGTTAAATTCAATAATGAAATTTCCCTTGCTGGTATTTACGATTGCTTTTTTATATTTGAAGGCAAACTTCCAAAGTTGATCAAAATTTTCTAATGGCTTTGTTTCGTTAAAATTAACTCCAGATTCTTTACAATAAAATTTACGCAAAGTAAAACTTTCAGAATTTTCTAAAATCGTTAGAACTTTTTTGGGAAACTCATCATTTATTTTCTTAGAAAGATTAACCAGCGAAATTATGCTTTCCGAATATTTTGGATTGTCTAAATATTTTTTTGTTAGATTCAGAATGATTCCCGACAAATTCTCCCGGTTATTTGCAATGAATACCGAGTCAAGTCCATCTGCTGTTGTTGATATAACTGAAGGATCTGAGCTGTTAAGATTGCCGAGTAATATTTTCCTAAAGTCTGGATTTTGCGGAAAAAATTTTTGCAATGAAATAAGTGCATTTAATATTTCCAGTTTTTCATTTTTGTTAGCTCTGGGAAATTCCTTTAATAAATAATCTAAATTCTGATGGGGAAAGGTAAAATTTTCGGAGAGAGATGAATAAAAGAAAACTCTTTTTACTTTTCCAGATAATTGTCTAATAGCTTCAAAAATTTCTTGTGGATAGAGATGACAGTAAGTAATGAAAAGTTCTCCAATTGTATTTGCAGTATAAGCTGAATGATTTAATAAGCAATTCCAAATTTCTGATTTCAAATAATTCTGTAAGGTGCTGTCTATTGAAACGTTTTTTAATGCGATGGCGGTTTGGCGGGCAACATTTGGGTTTTCATCATTTAATAAAGAAAGATATTTTTTCAATTCATCTTTATTTTTGAATTTATAATAGCAAATTACTTTTGCTGCTTCCGTTCTTATTCGCCAATCAGGGTAATGCAGGAGTGTTTCAACCATTGGAAAATCATCCGTAAAATATTCCAACTTTCTTAGCGAACTTAAAGCATACTGTTTAAGGATAATCGATTCTTCACCAAAATCTCTTTCGTTAAGAAGGTTTACTAAATCAGATTGAATGAGTTTTTGTGGACCAATTCTATAAAGTGCAAACAAAGCGTCAATTTTTCTTTGGATTGGATATTCATTGCTCGTAAATTCTTTTTGGAGTAGCTCAATATCTTTTCCATCTGTTACTTTAATTCCTCTGGAATTGAAATTGGCGATAGTTAGTGATATTCCGGTAAAGTCGAATTCTTTGCCAATGAAATATTTATTTAGCAGCAACTCAAGTGTTTCTTTGGTTCCGGTTTTACCAATTGCCTCAAAAATGCTACGCTGGTATTTTGAATTTTCTAAAAGTTTGCTAAACAAAAATTCTGTGGAAATTTTTGACTCACCGAGTTGACTAAGTGTAAATGAAATTAAATCACCAAAGGAATTAAAATCCAGATTTGCTATTTCATTTACGAATGATTGGTTGTTGCAATGGCTAACACTAAATAAACCAGCTTTTACTTTTTGTGGATTTTCTGAATATAGATATTTATTAATTATTTCTGGATCGAAAGTTCTGGTAAAAGTGGTTTTCACCAGTTCATAATCATCTTTGGAATATTGAGCGCAGAGTAAAGAAGTTAAAATCCCGCCAAGGAAAACAGTTTTTAAAAAAAAATTACGGAGTGAGTTTAGAAACATTTTAATTATTTATAAAAATGTTTATCAAATTCCCATCTCATAGATTCTGTACTTTTTGTACAACTCACCTTTCATAACTTCAGCGCCGCGATTCATCATCTCGTTATCCTCCAAAATCCAACTCGCTTCGCCTAACAAAATCCCGATCTTTTCAGCTCTCTGTACAATTTCCCAATAAAAAACAGAATCCAATCCACGCTTTTGAAACTCAGGAATTATTCCTAATGTAATAATTCTTGCCCATTTAATATTTTTCTTTTTAGTCCAAAGCTTAATAAAGTTAAATGGGAAAAGATGTCCATTCATTTCTTTAAAAACCGAATTATAATCAAGCATTACAAGAGCGAATCCAACAAGCTGGTTATCAATTTCACCAAATAAAACTAAGGATGGTTCAGCTAATGGTTTAAGCTCCTTTGCCATGGTATCAATTTCTTCATCTGTAAAAGGAACAAAACCCCAGTTAGGTGCCCAGGCTTTGTTATAAACATATTTAACTTTCTCTACTTCAGCCCGAAAATCTTTCATATTGATTTGAGAAATTTTAATACCGGAGCGCTTTGCCGCAATATCAGAAACGCGCTTTAGCTTTTCTGACTTAATTATTTTATCGTTACTTATTTTATAAGCATACAAATCTTTTACCTTTTTCAGTCCATAGTTATCGCAAAGATCCAGGTAGTATTGGGGATTGTAAGTCATTAACAATCTTGGGGAATCATCAAAGCCTTCCAGCAGCATTCCGTACTCATCATTACTGGAAGGATTAGCAGGACCTCTCATCGCATCGCATCCTTTTGATTTGAGCCAAATTTTTGCTTTATCAAAAAGTGCGTCAGCAATATTTTGGTCATTTATACATTCAAAGAATCCGAAGAAACCAACTTTATCGTTATGATATTTATTATGAAGATCATTTTTGATTGCTGCAATTCTTCCAACAACATTACCATCTTGTTCCGCAAGAAACATTTCCATCTCCGCATGTTTGTAGAATGGATTTTTTTCTTTGCTAAGAATTTTTTTCCTATCCATTATAATTGGCGGAACCCAATAAGAATCGTCCGCATAGATTTTCCATGGGAGTTTTATGAATTGCATCAAATCTTTTTTAGAAGAAACGGTTCGGATGGTTATAGCGCTCATTAAATCCTCTTTTCCAAATTATCTTTTAAGGAAATAAGATAAGAATATTTATTGAATCAACGCCTTTTTTCCCTAAAAAATCTTTTGCCCACTATATGCAGGCTGGGAAAGATTGGGTGTTAAATTAAACCTAACTGTTTTCCAATTTTCTTAAATGCATCAATAATGTAATTCAAATGCTGATCTTCATGCGTTGACATATAACTTGTTCTCATCATTTGTCTTCCAGGAGGAACACCTGGTGATATAAACACATTAACGAAAACTCCATCATCAAATAACATTCTGCCAAATTTGAAAGCAAGCAAATCATCCCCAACTATTACAGGAACAATAGCAGTTCTGCTTTCAATAACGGTAAATCCAGCTTCTTTAAATCCAACTCTTACCATTTCTGCATTACGAATCAGTCTGGTTACTCTTTCCGGCTCTGCTTCAAGAATTTCTAACGCAGCTAAAGCGGATGCAACAGATGCTGGAGTTGGCGATGCGCTGAATATCAAAGCCGGTGAATGATGCTTTAAATAATTGATAACTCTTTCTTTACCGGTAACAAATCCACCAAGCGAAGCGAAGGTTTTACTAAAAGTACCCATAGTCATATCAATCTCATCCTCAAGATTAAATTCGCTTGCTGTTCCTCTACCACCTTTTCCAATAACTCCAACTGAATGTGCATCATCAATTAAAATTCTTGCATTATTTTCTTTTGCGATTTTATTTAACATAGGAAGGTCAACAATTTCGCCACCGGTACTAAACACACCATCACTTACAATTAACTTTCCTGCATCGGCGGGAAGTTTTTTGATAACTCTTTCCAAATCATCCATATCATTATGTTTATACCGAACAACTTCTGCAGTAGCTCCTTTTGCCATTAAATTACCAGCAACTATACAGGCATGGTTGTCTTTATCAGAAACAATATATTCTCCACGTTGAACTAAAGTTGCAAGTATTCCCTGGGCTGTTTGGTAGCCGGTACTGAAAAGAAGAGCTGCTTCTGAATTAAAAAATTTTGCTAATTTTTCTTCAAGCTGAACGTGTAAATCTATTGTACCGGTAAGATAGCGGGAACCAGAGCAGCCTGTTCCATATTTTTCAATCGCTTTAATCGCAGCTTCTTTAACTTTGGGATGTGCAGTTAATCCAAGATAATTATTTGAGCCAGCCATAATTACTTCTTTTCCACCAATCCTAACAACCGGTCCTTCATTTTCTTCAATTGGTCTAAAGTAAGGATAAAGTCCGGCAGCTTTAACTTCATCTGCTCTGTTAAATTCAAAACACTTTGTGAAGAGATCCAAAATAAACCTCCAGGATATTAACTAAAGTATGAAATGGTTACGAATATCTATATTTTAAGACGTATTTTTCAAAATAATTTATTGCAAAACTATCTATAATCAGGTTCAAAATCAAATGGAATTAAAAATGGAAAACAAAAGTGTTGCAGTTGTAACCGGTGCAAATGGATTTGTGGGTAGTCACTTAGTCGATTTACTTTTAGAAAAGGGTATGAAAGTTAAATGTATAACCAGGCAATCGAGCGATTTGAAATGGCTTAAAGGAAAAGATGTTGAAATTAATAATTGTGGTTTGTTTGATATTGAAGGAATGAAAAAAGTTGTTAAAGGATCAAATTATATTTTCCACGTTGCTGGAGTTGTAAAATCTAAAGAAGCGGAAGGATATTTTAAAGGTAACGTTGAACCTGCAAAAAATCTGTTAACAGCATGTCTCGATTCAAAAGATTCAATAAAAAAGATTGTTATTGTAAGCAGTCTAACAGCTTGCGGTCCTTCCTTGGATGGAATACCTGTGAATGAGGAAACAATACCGCATCCAATTACCACTTATGGTAAAAGTAAATTAGCAGAGGAAAAAGCTGCTCAATCTTTTATGAAAGAATTGCCAATTACTATTTGCAGGGCTCATGCAGTTTATGGTGAAAGAGACACTGAAATATTTATTTTCTTTCAAACTTTTAATAAAGGGTTGATGACAACTCTTGGTATGAAAGATAAATACCTTGGACTTATACACGTTAAGGATTTGGTAAATGGGTTGTATTTGGCTGCGATAAGTGAAAAATCAGCCGGACAAATTTATTTCCTTAGTTCTGAAGAAACTTATAACTGGAAACAGATTGGAGATATAACTTCTAAAGTTTTGTTAATAAAACCAATAAAAGTTAAAGTTCCTCATTTTATTGTTTACAATATTTCTGCAATTGCCCAATTCTTTTCTATGTTTAGTTCAAAACCTGCAACTTTAAATTTGGAAAAAGCCAGAGATCTTGTTCAACCGTACTGGACCTGCGATGTAAGCAAGGCAGTAAATGAACTTGGTTATCGTCAGCAGATTTCTATTGAGGATGGTATAAAAAGAACCTGCGATTGGTATAAAGAAGTTGGTTGGCTGAAGTAAATGTTGAATAATAAATTATTAAATATTCTGCTGATCATTTTACTTATTATTTCAGAAGCAGTTTATCTTTCAATTTATTCTAATTCGTATCCGCCAATTGTATTGTTTACTTTTATCTCGATCTTTAACTCAGTTATTTTTGTTGTGCTATGGTTGTTGTTAAGGAAGATTGAAGCAAACCAAATACTAATTACTATTATTATACTTTCCGGTATAATTTTTAGACTTAGCTTATTTCCAGTTCAGCCAATAGCTTCAGACGACATTTACCGGTATATCTGGGATGGTAAAGTAATGGCTAATGGGATTAATCCGTTCAGGTATTCGCCTGCAGATACGGCTTTGAATTTTCTCCATTCTGAAACTTTCCCTGCTAAAATAAATCATCCAACAATGAAAACTATCTATCCACCATATTCGCAGTTAATGTTTTATTTTGGATATAAATTATTTGGAGAGAATGTATACGGAATTAAAATTCTGCTTTTCATTGCAGAATTGCTTTCAATCTTTTTATTGTACTTATTATTAAAGAAACTAAATCTTCCAGCAATCAATTTAGCTCTATATTCACTTTGCCCATTACCTATTATGCAATTTATGGTTGATGGTCATGTTGATGGAACTGGTTTTCCGCTGCTACTACTCTTTTTCTTTTTTTATTTAACTGGCAAAAAGGTAAAATCTTATTTGATGATAGGTTTATCCATAAGTTCTAAATTTGTTTCAGGAATGATACTTCCATTTGTTTTTAAGGACGAAAAAGGGAAGAATAAAATAATTGTAATTATTGTTCCAGTATTAGTACTTATCATAACTTACATTCTATTTATTCTAAATGGAGTTTTTCCTTTTGAGTCACTAATTCAATTTTCTTCAAACTGGATTGCCAATAGTTCTATTTTTACAATCATTTTGGAAATTACAAAAAACAATCAGAATGCACGATTAATTTCTTTAGTACTATTTGTAATTTGCGGAGGATTTCTGTTCTTCTTACGCAAAGAATTTTTAGAAAAAGTGTACCTTATTTTCATGCTGTTCTTTTTATTTTCTCCTACGGTTCATCCTTGGTATTTAACCTGGATTGCTATTTTGCTTCCATTAAATTTTCGGTGGGGTGGACTTGCTTTTATTACATTAGTTAATCTTGCCAATATAATGCTAATCAATTATGTTCTTAAAGGAATCTGGGAAACATCTTATTGGATATTAGCGATTGAATATCTTCCAATCATTGTATTCTTTGTGTGGGAAATTACATATCGGAAAAAAGAACGAGTTTTGGTTTAAAATCCTTCCAGTTAAAAGCTATTTTCTTTTTGCTGAACAGCAAATGTGAAGTGCAATTATTACAATCGGAATTCCCAAAATATTTTACTGGAAATTCAAGTTTGTAAGTAATTAAAAGATGTTCTACTAAATTGCATTCAAAGTCCTTAGCTGCATTTTCAAAAATATAAACTCTTTGGATTTTGTTTTGCTCTAATGAGGTGAGATGATCGATGTGCCAATGAACTTTCTTTTCTTTTTTTAGATGTCTTTCAATCCTTTGGGATAAATTTTTCTGTGCACTTCCGATATAGTAATAATATCCTGCCGTAAATAAAGTTTGATGGAATGTTTTGCTTTTTATAGCAAATGATTCTGACGCAAAAATTTCTAAAAAATAAATTCCCGAGTTGATGCTAATTATTCAAGGCTCCTTCTTTTACCCAAGTAGTAATGCCCGCTATTTGATTTTTTGTAAGCGGAGGATAGCCGATCGGTGGCATTGGATAAGATGATGATGAAGGACCTTCAATTGAATTAATTAATCTGCTGTTTTGAGGTTGACCCGGAAACACAATACTTAAATCTGAAGTTGTATTTTGGTATGAAGTAAAACTTAATCCTCCAGCACGTGTTTCACTGCTATGGCAATTAGCAGTGTTACATTTTAAATCGAAAACAGGTTGAATATGTTGAATGTAACTAACATTTTTATCCGGGATTATTTTTTTATCAAGGTCTTCATTTGTAACCGTATCTTTACAGTTGATGGAAAAAATCATTAACAATGTGGAGAGGCAGAGACTAAGAAAGTATTTCATTAGAATTACCATTATTATAAAAAACACTTTCAAAGATAAAGGTAGATTGTTATTTTATCAACGGAAATATTAAAACCAATTAGAGGAATTAAATGAACAAGATGTTTCAGCATTTAGTATTGTTTTTAGTTTTATGTGTTGTGGTAATAAACGCACAAAACTCTAATCTCCAATCTGGTCCAATGCTTGGCTATTCAGAAATGCGCGAAGTAGCAATTTGGGTGCAAACCAAAAAACCAGCTAAAGTGAAAATTAAATATTGGGATAAATCAAATACTAGTAAGAAATATGAAACGGATGAAGTTGAAACGTTAAAGGAGAAAGCCTGCACGGCTACTATAATTGCTGATGAAGTTGAACCAGGTAAAAAATATTCCTATGAAGTTTATATTGATGGAAATTCAATTAAAGTAAATTATCCGCTTGAGTTTCAAACGCTAAAGTTATGGCAATGGAGAGGAGACCCGCCAGAATTATCCTTTGCAATCGGAAGTTGCGCATATGTTAATGAAGAACAATACGATCGACCCGGGAAACCTTATGGTGGTGATTATGAAATTTATAAAAGCATTTTTTCTAAAAGACCGGAATTCATGATCTGGATGGGGGATAATTGTTATTTGAGAGAACCGGACTGGAACACCCGAACAGGAATTTTAAAGCGTTACACTCACACTCGATCTCTTCCAGAACTTCAACCTTTACTAGGCTCAACACATAATTATGCAATTTGGGATGATCATGATTTTGGACCGAACAACAGCGATCGAAGCTTTATTCATAAGGATTTAACTTTAGAAACATTTAAACTTTTTTGGCCCGCGCTTTCTTATGGAATAAATGGTAAACCAGGTATAACTTCCCGGTTTGAATGGGGTGATGCAGAATTTTTTCTTTTAGATGATCGGTATTATCGCTCGCCGGACGAAAGAAAAACTGGTAGTAAAGAAATGTTTGGCGAGGAACAAATTCAATGGCTAATAGATGCACTGGTTTTCTCTAAAGCAAATTTCAAATTTATTGTTACTGGTGGACAAGTTCTCTCTCCGGATAAAGATGTGGAAAATTTTGTTTCTTTCCCGGAAGAAAGAGATAAATTATTATCATTGATTGAAAATGAAAATATAACTGGTGTGATATTTCTTACTGGTGATAGACATTTTACTGAAGTAACAAAAATGGAAAGGGAAGGAAACTACCCGCTATATGATTTTACCGTTTCAACATTTTCTGCTGGCGTGTTTAAACCAGATCCTTCTAAAAATTCTTTACGATTACCTGGTACACTTGTTACTGAAAGAAATTTTGGAATGATGAAAATAACTGGTCCAAACAATAATCGTGTTCTTAACTGTAAAATATTCAATAGTGAAGGAATTGAGATGTGGAGTTACGATATCAGTGCAAATGATTTGAAGAAATAATTCACATTGATTTAATAACTCACCTTACGCAACCCGATGCGTATAGTTATATTTTTTAGAATTTCATAGCGAAAGAAACTTTGAGATTTTCCAGTTGATTAAAAGCTGCACGATTTGCAGTAAGATACAATTTAGCTCGCAATGCTGTTGGGTTC